>NZ_JBHSOF010000023.1:0-24312 GCF_042656005.1 Kitasatospora misakiensis
CGGGCCTGGCCCGTGGCTACCTCGGCCGCCCCGACCTGACCGCCGAGAAGTTCCTGCCGAACCCGCACGGTCCGGCCGGCTCCCGGCTGTACCGGACGGGTGACCTGGCACGCTTCCTCGCGGACGGCACGCTGGAGACGCTGGGCCGCATCGACAACCAGGTCAAAATCCGCGGCTACCGCATCGAGCTGGGCGAGATCGAAGCCCGCCTGCGCGAGCACACGCAGGTCCGCGACGCGGTCGTGGCCGTCCGCACCCTCGGCACCGGCGAGAAGTCCCTCGTCGCCTACGTCGTCACCACCGACGGCACCACCCCCGACGTCCGCACCCACCTCGCCGACTCACTGCCCGACTACATGGTCCCGGCCGCCGTCATGACCATCGACACCATCCCCCTCACCACCAACGGCAAGGTCGACCACCGAGCCCTCCCCTCCCCCGACCTGACCGCCTTCGCCACCGAGCAGTACGTAGCCCCGCGCACGCCGCTGGAGGAACGCCTCGCCGCCATCTGGTCCGAGGTGCTCGGGGTGCCGCGCGTGGGCAGTACCGACAACTTCTTCGCCCTCGGCGGCGACTCCATCCGTGCCGTCCAGGTGCTGTCCGCCTGTCGCGAGGCGGGGTTGTCGCTCGCCGTCTGGATGATCCTCCAGGCCACCTCGCTGGGCGAGTTGGCCACCATGGTGACCGTCGAACCGGCCGCCGAAGGCCTGCCACCGACCCCGGCCCAGCACAGCGCGCTCGCCACCGGCGGCGGCCACACCCTGCGCCTCCCGTTGAGCGGCCAGGCCGACCCCGCCTTGCTCTCCTCCGCGCTGGACACGGTCGTGCGGCACCACCAGGCCCTGCGCATCTCGCTGGTCCCCAATGCCGGCGGCGCCGCCTCGCCCGCCCTCCGTCTCGCCGAGGCCGCGACCGGGCCACTCCGCTTCCTCGACCTGCGCGCGGCAGCCGCCGACGGCCACGCCGCCGCGATCGCCACCGCCCTCGACGAGGCCCGGGCGGCGCTCGACCCGAGCCGCGCGAGCCTGGTGCGGGCGACCCTGGTGCGCGTCGACGAGCGGAAGCCCGACGAGCTGTGGCTCACCGTCCACGCGCTCGCCGCCGACACCGGGTCCTTCCGGATCCTCGCCGACGACCTCGACTCCGCCTACCGGCAGCTCGCTTCGGGCGGCGAACCGGTCCTGCTGCCGCCGGCCACGCCGTGGCGGGACTGGGCCGAGCAACTGGCCGAGCAGGCGCTCTCCCCCGAGCTGCTCGACCAAGGTGAGCGCTGGCTCGCCCGCCCGCCGGCCACCCCCCTGCCCCTCGACCACCCCACGACCACCACCACCGCCCCCGACACCGACACCGTCATCACCGTCCTTCCCCCCGACCTCACCGCCGCCCTCCTCGCCGACCCCCAGCCCACGCACGCCGTGCTGGCCACCCTCGGCCGCACGCTGGCGCGTTGGGCGGGCGGCGACCGGATCGAGGTCGACGTCCTCACCGACCCCCGCCAGGACCAGGACCTCGGCCCGGCGCTGTCGCGGACGGTCGGCCCGCTCGCCGACACCCATCCGGTGTCGCTGCGGCTTCCGGCCGACCGCGACACAGCGGCCACCGTCACGGCGGTCTCCCGCCAACTGCGGGCGCTGCCCGCGCCCGTCCACGGCTACGGCCTGCTCCGCCACCTCGCGCCGGACGCCGACCTCGCCGCCGAACTGGCCGCGCTCCCCGGGGCCCAGGTCCGCTTCAGCCACACCCCCGCCACCGCCCCCACTCACGAGGGCGGCGGCCTCGTCCTCCTCCCCGAGCACCTCGCCCCGGAGGCCGCCGCCCCCACCCACCTCCTCCACCTGGACACCCACCTCCAGGACGGCCGCCTCTACCTCCGCTGGACGTACCGACCCGCCGTCCACACGGCGGCGACCGTCCACCGCCTCGCGGACGAGCAGCTCGCCGAGCTGAGCGACCACCTCCGCACGGCGGCCCCCCGACAGTCCGCCGACCCCACCCGGGCGCCCCGGACGTCCCGTCCGCACGGCTCCGCCCCCACCGACGCCGTCCCGGAGCTGATGGCCCGCCACGCCGTCCCCGGGGCGAGCATCGCCCTGCTGGAGAACGGCGAGGTGACCTCGCTCCACAGCTACGGCGTGCTGGGCGTCGACGATCCCACCCCGGTGACCGCCGAATCGCTCTTCCCGGCCGGTTCGATCAGCAAGCACGTCACCACCGTCCTGGTCCTGCGCCTGGTCTCCGAGGGCGTCCTCGACCTCGACCGGGACATCAACGACTACCTGACCTCCTGGCGGGTGCCCGCCGGGGACGGCCCCGTGACCGCGCGGCTCCTGCTCTCCAACCAGTCGGGCCTCGCCCCGCACCCGCCGCTGGACGACAACTACCCGCGCCGCGAGCCCGTCCCGACCCTGCTCGACGTCCTGAACGGCCGCGCGCCGGCCAAGACCCCGCCGGTGCGCCGCGAGGACGCGCCGGGCGAGGTGTTCCGGCTCAACCCGTTGAACTTCTCCGTCCTCCAGCAGGCGATGGCGGACGCCACCGGCACCGCCTTCGCGGAGCTGGCCCGGCACTGGCTGCTCGACCCGCTGGGGATGGCGGCGAGCGGCTTCGACCCGGTGTTCCCGGACACCACCGGCCGGGCGTTCGCCCGCGGTCACGCGGCGGACGGCACGCCCGTCCCGGACGGGTTCGTCGTCCACCCGGAGGCCGCCGCCGGCGGGCTGTGGACGACCGCCGGGGACCTGGCGCGACTCGCGGCGGAGGTCCGCCGCTGCTTCCTGGGGCTCCCGGGCGGCCTGGTCGACCAGGAGCTCGTCCGCCGGATGCTGACGCCGCTGGGCGGGCGCAACTACGGCTGGAGCACCATCCTCGACGGCACCGGCGGCGCCGACCTCGAATTCGGCCACGGCGGGCAGGCGCTCGGCTACCAGGCGATGACCGGTCTGCGAGCCCGCTCGGGCACCGGCGCGGTGCTGCTCAGCAACGCCGCCGGCGGACGCGAACTGGTCCGCCACCTGCTGGCGACCGTCTGGTCCGGCCAGCGCAACCTCGGCCGGCTCTGGCAGCAGGCCATCGACGAGGCCACCGCCCGCGAGCAGGACGAGCAGCTCCGGAACGGCCCGGACGCATGACGGCGGCCAAGGCGGTGGCCAGGGCGACAGCCGCCCCGCCCCCACCCCCGCTCCCCGGCGCCGCCGCCCGCTGGTTCCGCCGCCCGCACCGGGTCGCCGAACCCCGGCTCCGCCTGGTCTGCTTCCCGCACGCGGGCGGCAGCCCGGCGGCCTACCGGACCTGGCACCGGCACCTGCCGGAGGACGTCGAGGTGCTGGCGGTCTGCTACCCGGGCCGGCAGGACCGGATCGGTGAGCCGTTCCCCGCCACCCTCGCCGAACTCGCGGACGAGATCACCGCCGCGCTCGCGCCCTTGCGGGACGTGCCGCTGGCGCTGTTCGGCCACAGCATGGGCGCCCTGGTGGCCCACGAGGTCACGCTGCGGCTGGCCGGCGAGCGGGACGCGCCGCCGCCGGTGCGGCTGTTCGTCTCCGGTTCGCCGGCGCCGCAGCTCGTCGACCACGCGGCCCTGTGCTCCGCCCCGGACGAGGAACTCCTCTCCCTGGTCCGCGCCCTAGGCAGCGATTCGGCCGACGCCCTGGAGATCCCCGCCCTGCGCGAGCTGCTGATGCCGGGCATCCGCGCCGACTTCCACCTGCTCGCCCACTACCGGCCCACCACATGCCCGCCGACGAGCTGCCAGGCCGCCGTCCCGGTCACCGCCTGCACCGGCGACCGCGACCCGGCCTGCACGGTCGAGGCGACCCGGGCCTGGTCCGCGACCACCACGGCCGCCTTCGAACTGCACGTCTTCCCGGGCGGCCACTTCTACCTCGAACCCCTGGAGGCCGAACTGCTGGGCCGGATCGCCGGCCACCTGCGGTCCGACCTCCGGATCCGAACGGCCCTGCAGCACGGGGCGACCCAGTCCGCACAGACCCACTGAAAGGGACCACCGCACCATGACCACAGCCCTTCCGGCGCCGATCCAGGCGACGACCGGCCTGACCCTGACCGACCAGGAGCGCCGGGAGGTCGCCGCGCTCGCCGAGTCCCTCGCACAGGTGCCGCCGCGTCTGATCGACGAGCGCGCCTGGATGGACGCGGCCCGCAAGCTGGCCTGCCGGCTGCCGGTCCGCGTCCTGGAGGAGGTCCGCGACTACCGCCACGACCCGGGCCCGGACGGCCTGCTGATCCTGCGCAACCTGCCGATCGACGACGCGCGGCTGCCGCGGACGCCGACCGTCCCCGAGTCGGTCGAGCGTGCGGCGACGCCGCCGGCCGCCGTCTCGGCGCTGGTCAGCCTGGCGCTCGGCGAGGTCGTCGCGTACCGCGAGGAGAAGTCCGGCGCCCTGGTGCAGAACGTGGTCCCGGTGCCGGGCCGCGAGGAGTCCCAGAGCAACGCCGGCTCGACCCTCCTCGAACTGCACGTCGAGAACGCCTTCCACGCCCACCGGCCGGACTACGTCAGCCTGTTGTGCCTGCGCAACGACCACACCGGCACCGCCGGCACGCTGGTCTCGTCGATCCGGCGCGCTCTGCTGCTGGTCCCGGACGAGCTCGCCGAGGTGCTCCGCGCCCCGCGCTTCGTCACCGAGCCGCCGCCGTCCTTCGCCGCCGGCGCCGCCACCCCGCGGCACGCCGTACTGGAGGGCGACCCGGAGGACCCGGACATCCGCGTCGACTTCAGCGCCACCACCGCGCTCGACGAGGAGGGCCGCGCCGCCCTGGAGGTGCTGCGCGACGCCCTGCTGGACGTCGGCGCGATGCTGGTCCTCCAGCCCGGCGAGATGGCCTTCGTCGACAACCGGCTCTCGGTGCACGGCCGGACGTCCTTCGAGCCGCGCTACGACGGCCACGACCGCTGGCTGCACCGCACCTTCGTCCACCTGGACAACCGGCGCACCCGGGCCCACCGCCCGGGCAACGGCTTCGTCCTCGACTGACGCCGTCGTCCGCCGCGCCCGATCGCTGCTTTCAACTGATCGTCAGTTCGGTTTATTCTCTGACCTGTTGACCTCTACCTCCGGGGGCCGGACGCACCGCGCACGGCCCCCGGACCGGATTCCCCGTGTACCTCATCCTGGCCCAGCTCGACTTCCCGGACGGCGCCCCCGGCGCCGCCGAACTCCGGCGCGCCCTCCCCCGCCCGGCCGGCGTGGAACACGTCTACGTCGACGGCCACGCCACCTCGGCCGAGGTCGTGCTCTTCCTCGCCCTGCCGACCCTCGCCGAGTCCGAGTCGACCGCCCGCGCCCTCTGCAACGCCTACCTCCGCGTCCACCACCCCACCGCCCGCCTCCGCACCCTCACCGCCTCCGTCGCCCCGGGCACGGAATCGGCCCTCCTCGGCCCCGACGACTGAAGACTGAAGACGGACCCTAGAGCGTGTGCCGCAGCCGGTAGTTCACGGCGGTGGTGGCGCCCGCGAGGGCGACGGCCGCGGCGTGCCGCGGGCCGGCCGGGAGGTCGATGACGGCCCAGCCGGACGGGCGCCGGGCGGGTTCGGCGGTGCCGAGGTAGTCGGCGGCGGGCGGGCGCCCGAGACCGATGCCGAGGCCCTTGAGGTAGGCCTCCTTGCGGGTCCACAGCCGGGCGAACGCGCCGGGCCGGTCCGCCGGGCGGACGTCGGCGAGCTCGGCCTGTTCGACCGGGTGCAGGGTCGGGGCGAGCACCGCCACGCTGTCGGCCTTCGGCAGCGGCTCCACGTCCACCCCGACCGGGGCGGCGGCGAGGCCGATCAGCACCCGGTCGCCGCCGTGGGAGAGCGAGAAGTGCGGAGCGTCCGGCAGGGCGCCGGCCAGTCGCGGACGACCGTGCGGTTCGGCGCAGTCGGGGCACGGCTCCCGGGCGAAGACCAGCGCCTCCGGGGCGACCGCCAGGCGCCGGCCGAGGACGTGCCGCAGCGCGACGTGCGCGGCGAGGTAGATGACGCGGTCCGCGTCCCGGACGAAGCGCCCGGCGCGCCGGTGCTCCTCCTCGTCGAGGCAGTGCAGGTCGGCCGGCTCCACCGGCACGGTGGCGGGGTCGAGCAGCCAGAGCTCGACCTCCGCCGGATCCTTCGGATTCATCAGCCCGCCCCCGTCCCTCGGCGCACCCCTGTGCGCCCCCGATACAGCCCGAAACACCCCGGCGCAGGAACGACGCGGGCGGCCCGGGGAGAACCGGACCGCCCGTGTCGACGCACCCGCGCGCGTCACCCGCCGACGCGCGCCTCGCGGAACGGGCCGGGGCTGCCGACCGGCGTCGCGACGGCCTCGTCGACGCCCTGCTGGCCGATCTTGTCCAGAACCGTCTCCAGCAACTCGGTGTCGCAGTAGATGTGCAGCTCGGTGATCTTGCCCCACTTGATCCGGACGACGTGCACACCCTGGTTGGAGTAGTGGTTGCCCTCGCGGTCGGTGAGGTGGTCGACCCATTCGGCGAAGGCCACGGTGTCCCAGGGCCAGCCCTTGGCCACGACCTTCTTCAACTCGAAGCGCAGGTCGGGCATGACCTCCGCCAGCCGGTCGTACCACCGCTGGATCTGCTCGGTGGTGTCACGACCGCCGGAGAGCGCGTGCGCGCCGGAGAACCAGTGCTCCGCGTCGGGGGTGAACTGCCGCACGATCGCCGCGTAGTTGCCGCGGTTGACCTCGACGAACGAGTTACGGAGATTGCGCCGGACGATGGCGTGATACACGTTTCCACCTCTGGTCGTAGGAAGGCCGGTCGTGAGTGGTGACGGTTCGTCAAAACCTTACGACTTCTCGACGGCCAGCGGCGGCGCCCCGCCCTCACGGAGTCCGAAGCGTTCGTACAGCCACCGGAGCGGGGCCGGCGCCCACCAGTTCCAGTGGCCGAGCAGACGCATCAGCGAGGGCACGAGCAGCGCCCGGACGATGGTGGCGTCCAGCAGTACGCCCAGCGCGGTGCCGAGTCCGAGCTCCTTGATGAACACGATCTCGGAGGTGGCGAGCGCGCCCAGCGCAACGCAGAACAGCACGGCGGCGGCGGTGACCACCCGGCCGGTGCGGCCGAGGCCCTGGGCGACCGCCTCGGTCTCACCGACCCCGGCGTCCCTGGCCTCCTTGATCCGGGCGAGCAGGAAGACGCCGTAGTCGGTGGAGAGGCCGAAGACCATCGCGAACAGCAGCACCGGCTGGGTGGCGTCCAGCGCGTTCTGCGTGTCGGCGCCGAACAGTCCGGCGCCGTGGCCCCACTGGAAGACGAAGACCAGGATGCCGAAGGTCGCGGCGAGGGTGAGCAGGTTCATCACCACGGCCTTGAGCGGCAGCACCAGCGAGCCGGTCATCAGCAGCAGCACCAGCATGCTGGTGAGGAAGACGATCAGCGCGGCGGCCGGGAGCCGGCCGGTGAGGCTGTCCTTGAGGTCGACGAAGGTGGCGGTCTGCCCGCCGACCAGGACTTCGTCCGGGCCGGACAGCGCGCGCACGTCCTTGACCAGGGTCTGGCTCTCACCGCTGAGGCCGGGCTCCGCGGGGGTGACCTGGAGCAGCCAGGTGTCGGCGTTCAGCGCCACGGCCGGGGTGACCGAGGCGGCGCCCGGCAGGGCCGCGATCCGCTCGCGCAGGGCGTCCATCCGCGGCTGCGCCGCCGCGGCGTCCCCGCCGGTGGCGACCACGACCTGCACGGACTCCAGCGGGTCGGCGGGGAAGTCGGCCCGCAGGGTGTCGGCGACCGAGCGGCTGCTCGCACTGGTGGGCAGCGAGGACGGGCCGACGGTGGTGAAGGCGACCTTCAGGAAGGGCAGTCCGAGCACCACCAGCAGCGCGCTCGCGCCGATCGCGACCAGCGGGGCGCGCCGCATCACGCCGCGGGCCATCGCGAACCAGCCGCCGTCGGTGTTCTCCGGCGCCTCCAGCGAGCGGCGGAACCGGGCCGGGGCGAGGAAGTCGATGTGCCGGCCGAGCAGCCGCAGCATCGGGGGCAGCACCAGCAGCGCGACCAGCAGGGCGGAGGCGGAGACCAGCAGGCCGCCGACCGCCATGGAGTAGAGGAAGCGCTGGCGGAAGACGAACAGCGAGGCCATCGCGGCGCTCACGGTGAGCGAGCTGAACAGGATGGTGCGGCCCGCGGTGTGCAGGGTGACGCTGATCGCCCGGTCGATGTCGGGCTCGACGGTCATCTCGCTGCGGAAGCGGGAGACGATCAGCAGGCTGTAGTCGATGGCGAGGCCGAGGCCGAGCGCGGTGACCAGGTTGAGCGAGAAGATCGACATCGGGGTGAACTGGTCGACCACCCGCAGGCCCAGCAGCGTGAGGACGACGTTCAGACCGCCGATGACCAGCGGCAGCGCGGAGGCCACCAGACTGCGGAAGATCCACAGTGACAGCAGGAACAGCACCGGGAAGGCCAGGAGTTCGGCCCGCTCCAGGTCGTGCTGGACGGTGCTGACCACCTGGTTGCCGACCACCTCGCTGCCGCCGAGCCGGACGGCCCGGTCGCCGTCGAGCCGGTCGGACAGCCGGTCGACGGCGTCCTGGTAGTGGTCCCCGGCACTGTCCTTGAGCCGGCCGACCACGGCGGTCTGCCGCCCGTCGCGGGAGACCAGGTTCTTGTCCTGGGTGCCGTAGTACGTCAGGACGTCGGCGAACGTCGGGTCGCCGGACATCAGTCCGGCGACCTTGTCGACCTCCTCCCGGGTGCGCGGATCGTCCACCGGGGCACCGGTGTCGACGAGGGCGATGATGCCGCCGTCGCTCTGGATGCCGGTGGCCGCGCCGATCCGGTCGTCGGCCCGTACACTGCCCGATCCCGGAGTGACGAAGTCCGGGTTGCCGCCGGTCAGCGATGTGACGACGGGTGCGCCGATGAAGGCCGCGACAGCGGCCACCACCACGGCGCACAGCACCATCACCCGGGCATGCCGGTTCGCCAGCCGTGCGATCAGGTCCATCATGCGTGGCTCCTCAGCCGGGTCGCCGCCGGCGCGTTGGCCTGCTCCGCGGGCCCGGTGCCGCCCGCTCCGGCCGTGGTGCCCCGGTGGCGCGCGGCGGCCGGCGGGTCGGTCTTCATCCGGCGGACCAGCTTGCGCAGCAGGGCCCGGTAGGAGAAGTGCTCGACCTGGAGCCAGTGCCGCTCGGAGTCGTAGTACTGGATACCGCCGTTCAGCTCGGCCCCCGCCATCGGCGTGGCCTTGGCCTGCTTGAACCAGGACGCCCGCTGCGGGTCGGTGCGCAGCAGGTGCAGGTAACGGGCCATGAGCTGCGACTGGTAATCCATGATCGGCCAATTGCCGGTGGACGTTTGGAAGTATCCGATGACAAAAAGGTTGTCGTACTCCGGGTGGAAGGCGCTGAGGTGCAACTGCGGTGTGCGCCCGTTCCAGTTCAGGTGCTTGCGGTCGATGAACGGGAACTCGGTCATCCGGTATCCGGTGGCGTAGACGATGACGTCGTACGCCTCCTCGCTGCCGTCGCTGAACTTCACCCGGTCACCGCGGAGTTCGGCGATGTCCGGCTTGGCCTCGATGTCCCCGTGTCCCAGGTGGTAGAGCAGCGTCGAATTGATGACGAAATGCTCCTCAAGCAACTTGTGTGACGGCTTGGGCAGCCCGTACTGCTCCGGCCGTCCGGCACTGTTGAGCCGCAGGAAGAGACTACCGAAGAAGCGCACCACGGGCCGGGGCATGCGCCATTTCAGGACGTTCTCGTAGAGCACGTCGGTGGGCATCCCGAACAGGTACTTCGGCCAGTAGTAGCAGCCCCGCCGGATGCTCAGCGAGGTCGAGGCGGCGTTCTGCGAGGACTCCACCGCGATGTCGCAGCCGGACGTCCCGCCGCCCACCACCAGCACGCGCTTGCCGCGCAGCGGCTCCGGGTCGCGGTACTCGCAGGAGTGGAGGATCTCGCCGTCGAACTTCCCGGGGTACTCCGGGAACCGGGGGCTCCAGTTGTGGCCGTTGGCGATCACCACCCCGGCGTAGCGGCGCACTTCGCCCCCGTCGAGGGTGACGTACCAGTCCGGCGAGCCGTCCCGGCGCTCGATCGACTCGACCGTACGGCTGAACTCGACGTGCTCGTACACCCCGAAGTGCTCGGCGTACGACCGGAGGTAGGCGTGCGCGTGCTCCCGGCCGAGGTAGGTCGGGAAGTGCGCCGGGATCGGGAAGTCGTCGTACTGGATGTAGGGCTTGGACGTGATGAGGTGGACCGAGTCGTAGGCGGCGCTGTAGGTGTTGCCCCCGTACCAGTTGCCGCCCACGTCGTCGGCGCGCTCGATCACGTCGAACTCGAAGCCGAACTCGCGCAGGTTCTTGCCGGCGGCCAGACCACCTGCCCCGGCGCCCACGACGCAATAGGCGCTCGACCGGTCAACGATCGTGGTCAACGGTTCCCCCTGGTGGTGTCGTGCCGTGCCCTCCGGCACGGTGAATGGTCAGCGTCGGACAGTCCGCGTCGGACAGTCAGCATCGGACAGTGCGCGTCCGACGGTGCGCGTCAGCGGTAGCGCAGGCCGGTCGCCCGGAGCACCACCGGGCAGGCCTCGAAGAGCTCGACGGGGTACTGGCCGGTCCAGTCGCGGCCGTCCGGGGTGCCGATCAGCAGCACGGCGCCCGCCGCGGCCGACGGCGCGGCGGACAGCCGCTCCACCGTGAGCCGCCGGGCGCCCCCGGCCCCCGCACCCGCCCCGGCCTGAGCCTGGGCCTGAGCCTGCGCCTGGGCCTGGGCGAACCAGGCGGCCCGCAGCAGGTTCTCCACCTGGTTGAGCGGAAGGGTGGAGCCGGGCGCCGGCGAGGCGAGCAGCAGATCGGCCGTCCGGCCGGGTTCCGCCCGCCCGTACAGCCGTCCTCCCACCGCGTCCCGCTGCCAGGCGGCCAGCCGGAAGGCGTGCCCGGTCCAGGCGAGCGCCCCGCCCGGCGCGGGCGGCGCCACGTCCTCGGCGCCCAGGGCGCCGGTCGGCGGCAGCAGCGCCGTCTCCGGCGGCACCTCCCCGGCCCGGTAGACCAGTTCGGCGGTGGCCAGCCGTCGCCCGTCCCGCTCCAGGACCACCGCGACCCGCCAGGCGCCGTCCTCCGCCCAGCGGCCCTCGGCGTGCCGGACCAGCGCGGCCGTCCGCCGGCCGGGGCCGACCCGCAGCTCCCGCAGGTCCACGTCCAGGTCCCGCAGTTCGGCGAACCGCAGCTGGTCGCCGTTCTCCGGCAGCACCCAGTCACCGGCCGCCCGCAGGTACTCCAGGCAGAGCGAGACGGGCAGCGCGGGCTCGCCGTCCACCCGGAAGTCGTCGCAGCACGGCAGCTCGCCGGCCGACAGCAGGTGCGCCGTGGTGATCGCGCCGTACGGCCGGAACTCCAGCGGCTCGCCCAGGTAGTAGCGGCTCGCGGCGAGCCGCTCGATGCCGGGCAGCCCGGTGTCCTGCTGGTAGCCGCGCAGCACCGACGGCAGCATCGCCGGGCCGACGTCGCCGATGAACGTCGACTCCCCGCTGCCGCCGGAGAACAGCTCGCGCTTCCAGTGGTACAGGCCCTCGCGGACGTCCACCGCCGACATGTAGCGCAGCGTCGCCTCGTAGTTGGTGATCATCCCGAGGCGTTCCCAGGTCGGCCAGCAGACCGTGGACACCGGTGTGCGCCGGGCCCGGCCCGGCTGCTCGCCGCCCTGCGAGGCCCAGAGCCCGAGCCGGCTCAGCGCCTCGTTGGCGGCCCCGTAGTCGAGCTGGCCGACCATGCCGCCCCAGCGGCCGGTCAGCGAGCCGACACTGCAGAAGAACGCCAGCGGCGGCCGGTCCGCCACCGCCCGCAGCAGGTTGAGGAAGCCGCCGACCTTGACCCGGACGACCAGCGAGACGATCTGCTCGGTCTTGCCCGGCAGCCGCACCGGCACGTCCACGCCGGCGTTGTGGACGACGCCCGCCAGCCGGTCGCCGGCCTCGTCGACCAGCCGGGCGACCTGCTCCGGATCGGTGATGTCGCACTGCACGTAGTCGATCCGCAGACCGTCCTCGCGGGCCGCGGAGAGGTTGGCCCAGAGCTCGCGCTCCTGCGCCAGCTTCTCCAACTCGCCGCGGACCTGCGGCACCCGGCGCGCGGCCACCGCCTCGCGCAGCCGCTCGTCCCGGTACCGGCGGAAGTCCTGCTCGTTCAGCGTCAGGGCCGGGGTGGCGTCCGCGTCGGGCGCCGCCCCGCGGCCGCTGACCACGACCCGGGCGCCGAACTCCTCGGCGAGCGAACGGGCCAGCGCGTAGCCGATGCCCCGCCCGCCGCCGGACATCACCACGGTGTCGCCGGGCCGCAGCGCGCGGACCGGCGGGGCGGGCTGCGCGTGGCGGGCCCGCAGGCTGTAGCGGCGGCCGGCGTGGTGGCCGATCTCGAACGCGCCCCAGCGGTACAGCTCCCGGCTCACCAGCTCGCCGATCTCCTCCGCCGAGTGCTCGGCGGTGAGGTCGAGGATCCGGATGTTGCAGTTCGGGACCTCCCGGGGCAGGCCCTTGGCGAGGCCCGCCCACAGGCCGCCGAGCGGCTGCTCGATCCGGTCCGGGCCGAAGCCCATCCGGCCGCCCAGCCAGGTGACCGGCAGGTAGAACAGCCGGACGGCGTCGGTCTCGGTGATCCAGTCCGCGAAGCAGGCCTGGAGCATCGCGAACGTCTGCCGGAACGGGCCCTCCCAGCCGTCCGGACCGCTGCGGTCGAAGGACTCCTCGACGTTGAGGTCGACGATCCCGTCGATCCGCCCGGCCGCGGCGTACAGGGCGGCGGCGGCCTCGGTGAAGCCGCCGTACTGCCCCCCGGCGGGCGGGGCGAGTCGGTGCACGGTCGCCCCGGCGGCGGTCAGTGCCGCGCCGACCGCGGCGGCGGTGGCCTCCCGGCCACCGACCACCGCGATCGAGCGTCCGCGGAGCCCGGGGGCGGCGCCCGGCGGGAGCGCGGCGGTCTCCACCGGCTCCCACACGTGGCGCCGCACCGGGCGCACCGATCCGTCCTCCGGGTAGTCCACCACCGGCGGGGCCAGGGCCTCCGCGAGGGTGATCGGTTCCTTGAGTGTCATCGGCGGGTCATCGCTCCCTGGGCTCCACGACGAGGCGGATGCCGTCCACCGGGCGGAAGGAGACCAGCGTGCCCAGCGTCAGCGGGTGGTCGGGGACCAGCCGCAGCCGGAAGCGCTGGGCCACCATGGCCAGCGTCAGGTGCGTCTGCACCAGCGCCATCTGGTTGCCGATGCACTTGCGCTGACCGCCGCCGAACGGGAAGTAGGCGTACCGCGGCTGCTGCGCCCGGTTCTGCTCGGTGAAGCGCTCCGGGTCGAAGCGCTCCGGGTCCACCCAGTAGTCCGGGTGCCGGTGGGTGACGTACGGGACCATGAAGACGCTGCCGCCGGCCGGCACGTGCCAGCCGTTGACGTCGTCCTCCGCGACGGCGTCGCGCGGGTACACCCAGATCGGCGGGTGCAGCCGCAGCGTCTCGTCGGTGACCATCCGGGCGTACGGGAGCTTGGGCAGGTCCTCGATGGTGGGCGTGCGCCCGGCGAGCACCTGCTCGACCTCCTCGTGCAGCTTCTCCTGCGCCTCCGGGTCCTTGGCCAGTTCGTAGAGCGCCCAGGCCAGACCGGTGCCGGTGGTCTCGTGACCGGCCATGAAGACCGTCATGATCTCGTCCCGGACCTGCTGCCTGGTCCACTCGCCGCCGCTCTCGTCGCGGGCCTGGAGGAGCAGGCTGACCAGGTCGGTCAGCCCCTCGTGCCGGCCCTCCCGGTGCGCCTCGACGATGCCGTCCACCACGTCATACATCACCTTGCGCGCCTGGCGGATGCGCCGGTTGTACGGGATCGGCACGAACTCGGGGGTCAGCTGGTTGAGGGTGCCGCGGAAGACCATGGCCTCGATGGAGGTGACCATCGCCGGCCCCACCCGGTCGCTGAGCGGGTGGAGGTCGGTGTCGAACATGACCTTGCCGAGGGCCCCCAGGGTGAGGTCCATCATCTCCGGCACCACGTCGATGCCGGCCTTGTCGGCCCCCGCCCGCGCCCACCGGTCGAGCACCAGGGTGGTCGAGTCGGTCATGGTGGTCGCCATGTTGTCGATGGCGGTCTTGTGGAACAGCGGGTTCACCACGCGGCGGTGCTGCTTCCACTCGTCCCCGTCGAGGGTGAGCAGGCCCATCCCCATGAAGATCTTGAAGGCGTCGTAGCCCTTGCCGCGGATGTAGTTCTGGTTGTTGTCCTGGAGGACGTACTTGATGTTGTCCGGGTGGTAGTTGAGGTGGACGGTGAAGTAGCCCAGCGGCAGCCGCACCATGTCGCCGTAGGACCGGCTCAGCTCGGTGAACAGGGCGGGCGCGTTGCGCTGGAACTTCCGCAGGTTGCCGGGGACGGTCCGCAGTCCGCGCGGCCCCGGGGCGGGGCGGGCGAGCCGCGCCACCGCGGGCGCGGAGCGCCGCGCCGGGCGGCGCTCGGGGGCGGCGACGGCCGTGGCCACCGCCGCACCCGGCTCCGCACCGGCTTCGTTGCCGGCGTCCTCGGCCACGTGCTGGGCTTCCGTGGTCACCGGCGTCGGCTCACCAGCCGCGCCGGCCTCAGCTTTTCCCATCACTGCCACCACCTCACTGACCTCGACGGAGTCCGCCGCGGTGTCGGCCGACCGCGCGGAGGCCGCCTCGGCCACCTCCGCGGGGGTCAGGAACGTCCCGGTTCTGCGATCGAGATAGCCCATCAGCGTCCAGTCCAGGTCCTTCATCTGGATCAGGATCCGCCCGTCGGGCCGGACCGCGACGAAGCGGTTGCCGCTGCCCGCGTTCCGCCCGTCGGCCTCCGCCCCGGGCAGCACCGCGTACAGGTCGATCCGCCCGTACCGCCGTGCGACGTGGCTGTCGCCGCCGTGCTCGTAGACGTCGATCCGGCCGATGCCCAGCGGGGCCGCCAGCGGGATCAGGTCGCCGTCGACCAGGGCGAGCACCCCGGTCCTGGCCAGGCCGTCGAGCAGCACCACCGGGATCCCGAAGTTCCCGAAGACCCGGTGGTCGGCGGGGAGTTCGAGGTTGTAGGTGGCGCGCTTGCCGTCCGGGTGCAGCCGGGTGTCCGTGGTCGACACGAACAGGTCGGTCAGCAGCACCGGTGAGCCCGCGCTGTGGTACGGGTCGGGCACCGGCGTCTCCGCGGCCGGGTGCCACGCCTTCCAGTGCGGCGCGTCCGGCAGGTCGCCGGCCAGCAGCACCCGCACCTCGAAGTGCAGCCGGTCCTTGACCAGCACGGTGCCGTTGGGCGCCACCACGTCGTGGGTGATCCGCACCGCCACCACCGCCTGGCCGAGGTCGGCCCGGCGCTCCACCAGCTCGGCGCGGATCTTCTTCCGCAGCCCGGCCCGGTCCGACTCGCGGACCTTGAGGAAGTGGTGGAAGCGCAGGTCCTCGAAGGCGTACACCTTGAGGTCCGGCACCAGCCAGGAGGCCGCCTCGAAGGCGATCTCGGTGACGAAGGTCCCCGGCAGGGTGGGCGCGTCGCCGACCCGGTGGTGCGCCAGGTAGTCGTCCTTCTCCAGGTCGAAGACCCGCTCGAAGGTGACCGCGTCCGCGCTCCGCTCCACGATCTCGCCGAGGTAGAACGGCAGGACCGGCGGTTCCTCCGCCGCGGCCGGCCGCTCCGGCACCGGCCGCACCTCGGCCTGCGGCGGCGCCGCGTCCGCCCCGCCGCGCGACGCCCCCGGGTTGAGGAAGCCGGGCAGCAGCCGCTCCACGGCCCGCCGCTCCGCGTCACCGAGGTGCACGGTGTACGGCGAGGGCTTGACGAGGTTGAGCTCGCGGACGAAGTGGTGCACGCCCTCCGCGGTGCTCATCGCGGAGTACAGCCCGCTCTTCTCGAAGTACGCCTTGGTCAACTCGTTGGCGCCCAGGCCGACCTCGCCCCACAGGGTCCAGCCCACGGTGAACTCGTGGGTGCCCAGCACCTGGTGGGAGTAGGTCGCCGCGGCCCCGAGGAAGTCGTTGCCCGAGGCGTAGTCGGCCTCGCCGACCTGGCCGGTCATGCCCAGCAGCGAACCGAAGTTGCACCAGGCACGCGGCGGCCGGCCGCGCAGCGCGTGCTTGAGGTTGTAGTAGCCCAGCACCTTCAGGTCGCGGACCTGCCGGAACTCCGCCAGGCTCTTGGTCGCGATCGGCGCCGAACGGTTCAGCCCCGCCGCGTTGACCAGCAGGTCGATCCGCCCGGCCTCGGCGTGGATCCGGTCCATCGCGGCCATCACCTGGTCGCGGTCGGTCACGTCGCAGGGCACGTAGTGCACCGCGCCCGCGCCGCTGTGCTCGGCGATCCGGCGCAGGTTGGCCCGGATCACCCGCGCCTGGCCGATCCGCTCGTACGCGCGGTTGAGCTGCGCGGGGTTGCGGCCGGTCTTCAGCGCGAGCTGCTGGCGGATGTAGTCGGCGCGGCCCTTGGCGAAGGCCTCGTCGTCCAGCTCCAGGTACTCGGCCGGGTGGGAGTCCACCGGGTTGCTGCCGAGCACGTACACCCGGGGCCGGAAGTGCCGGGCGGTCTCGGCCAGCAGTTCGGCGGTGATGCCGCGTCCGCCGCCGACCGCGACCACGACGCTGTCGGGCCCGAGCGCCGCCTCCCCCGGCGGCACCAGCTCGCCGGGCTCCTCGGCGAGGGTGACGGTCAGCCGTCGCCCGCCGTCGTAGAAGGCCGAGGGCACCCCGCGCCGGAACGCGGACTCCCGCTCCGCCTGGGCGACCCCGGTGGCGGCCTCCCGCTCGCCGGTGATCAGCGCGTAGGCCACGCACTGCGGCGCGTACTCCAGGTGGATCACCTTGAACAGACCGGTGAACATGCCCGTGAACGGGTGCGGGGTCCGGTCGGTCATCGCCCCGAGGAACAGCCCGACGCAGCTCGCGCCGCCGGCCTCCTCGGCCAGCGCCCCGTGCCGCTGCTGCACCGTCAGGAACACCAGCTCGTGCAGGGCGCTGAGCGCCTCCGCCTCCGCCGGCCCGGCGGTGTCCGCGCCGGACAGGTCGGTGATCACCCGGACGTGCCGGATCCGCCGCTGCGGGTCCGCCGCGTCGAGCAGCCCCTCCAGCGCCTCGGCGTCCGGCACGTGCCGGACACCGGGACCGCCGGGCACCGTGGACAGCACCAGGGTGCCGGCCGGCGCCCCGGCCGCCGAGACCGTCTCCGGCCGGTCGGTCAGCACGACGGTGGGCTCCGCGGGCCAGAACGGCACCTCGGCGCGCACCGGCTCGCCCGGCGTCCCGGTCAGCCCGGGGACGTGCCGGGTGATCAGCAGCGGGTGCAGGTCGTCGTAGGTGCGCTCGTCGTAGAAGGCGGACGGCACGTGGCTGTCGGCCTCGGTCGCCGGGCGGGCCGCCGACACGGGGGCCGAGACCCGGACGGTGAGGTCGGGCGAGCCGTTCTCACCGCGGCAGACCACCAGGGTGTCCCGGTCGGCCGGCTCCTTGGCGAGCGCCTGGAGGATGCCGATCGCACCCTCGGCGCCCAGGTAGCAGGCCTCCCGGCCGGTGTGCACCGCACCGCACTCGACGGTCGGCACCGGCCGCGCGGCCGGCTCCGGCTCGGCGAGCGGGGTGTCCAGGTAGCCGAGCACCTCCAGCCCGGCCGCCGCCGCGGTCTCCTCGGTCACCAGGGCGAACAGGAAGGCGCCCTCGGCCAGGACGGCGCGGCCTTCGAGGGCCTCGTCCAGCAGCTGGCGCACCTCGTCGGTGCTGTTGCCGTTGATGCCGCCGACCAGCGCCATCGTCAGCTCGCCCTGCCGCAGGTAGCGGATGGCGACGTCGATCGCGCTCAGGGTCGACGTGAAGCCCGTGTCGACCGTCATGTTGAGGCCCTTGAGGTCGAAGTAGTTGGCGACCCGGGCCGGGATCACGTTCGGCATCATGCCGGGGAAGGAGTCCTCGTTGGACGGCGGGACCAGCCGCCGCACCTCGGACTTGAGCAGCTCCAGCGCCTCCGGCAGCCAGGGCGCCGAGGCCAGCGAGGGGTCGGCCTTCAGCGCGATGGTGAGGTCGTCCAGGTAGCAGCGCAGCGCGTAGAGCGTCGCGTTGCGGGTCGCCCCCAGGTGGCCGAGCACCACACCGGTCGTCTCGCTGTTGTCCTCCCAGAACGAGCCCAGGCTGTCGCGCAGCCGGTGGGCGCACTTGAGGATCATCAGCTGGCAGCGGTCGATGCCCCGCATCATGCCGGGGGGCATCCGCACCTGCTTGAACGAGGGCAGCGGGTAGGTATCGCCGAAGGACACGTCCTCCGGCCCCGACCTGCCCAGCCAGGTGGCCAGCTCGTCGGCGGTCTCGGTGCCCGGCACGTGCGCCGTCCGGGCCACGATCGCGATCCGCTGCGAGGTCTCCGGCGTCCGCGCCGGCACCCTGGTCCGGGCCGGCGCCGCCGCGGGCGGCTCCTGCACGACCAGGTGCGCGTTGGTGCCGCCGAAGCCGAAGCCCGAGACGGCGGCCGTCCGGCGGCGTCCGCCGCTCGGCCACGGCACGGCCTCGGTCGGCACGACCAGGTTGGAGTCGCCGATCGCGAAGTCCGCCGGCGTCTCGGTGAACCGGTGCTGCGGCGGGATCACGTCGTGCCGGAAGCCCAGCACGACCTCGATCAGGGACGCCACGCCGGCGGCCCAACCGGTGTGCCCGATCACCGACTTGTTGGAGGTGACGACCACCGGGGCGCGGCCGGGGCGGTGACCGCCCAGCGTCTCGCGCAGGGTGGTGAACTCCGCCAGGTCGCCCGCCGGGGTGCCGGTGGCGTGGGCGACGATCCAGTCCGGCCACACCTCGTCCATGCCCGGCCGGTCCAGCGCGCGCCGGATCGCCAGCTTCTGGCCGGCCGCGCTCGGCGCGTAGATCGCCTTGCCCTTGCCGTCCGAGGACGAGCCGAAGCTGCGCAGGGTGGCCAGCACCCGGTCGCCGTCCCGGCGCGCCCGGCTCAGCCGCTTGAGCACGACGGTCGCGGCGCCGTCCGAGAACAGCACGCCGTCGCTCTCCTTGTCGAGCGAGCGGACCTCGCCGCTCACCGACAGGCCGTTGAGCTTGGCGAACAGGATCGACCCGCGCGGGCCCACGGCGAACGAGCCGCTGCAGACCGCGATGTCGTGCCGGCCCTCCAGCAGGCCCTTGAGGCCGAGGTCCACCGCGTAGAGCGAGGACGAGCAGGCGGTGTCCACGAGCAGCAGCTCGGCGGAGTCCGGCAGCACGTCGCGCATCGCGTTGAGTCCGACCCGGTGCGGGAAGAACTGCAGCGGCTCGGGGCCGCTGCGCGGGTAGTGCCCGGCCAGCCGCTTCTCGACGGCGGCCAGCGCGGTGGCACGGTCCGACCCGGACAGGCCCAGCCCGTCCAGGATCGGCGCGATCCGGCCGAGCACACCGGCCCGGACGGTCGCCTCCTCCAGGTGCTGGCTGCCGTCGGCGGTGTAGCCGACCAGGAAGGAGCAGCGGTCCCCGGGCTCGTGCTTGACGCCCTCCATGGCCTGGAGCAGCGAGTGGCGCAGCCAGAGCGTGGTCGACTCCACCGCGTCCGGGTCGGTCCCCGCCTCGGCCAGCTCGCGGGCCAGCTGCGGGTGCGGCACGAAGTCGGTGATGAAGGCCGAGCGCTTGGAGTAGGTCTTGTCCTCGTCGCGCTTGTCGGCCGAGTGGAACTTGTCGTTGTCCCACCGGTCGGCCGGGATCTCGACGAACCGCTCGGCGCCGTGCATGAGCTCGTGCCAGTACTCGTCGAGGTCGTTGGCGCCGGGCACCACGATGCCCATGCCGACGATGGCGATCTCGTCGTCCTCGTCGAACGCCGCGTCCTCCACCTCCGCGGTGACCGCGGCGGCGACCGGGACCGGGGCCGGGGCGACCGGCGCGGGGGTCGGGGCCGGGGTGGCCACCGGCACGAGGGCCGGGGCCGGGGTCACCGCGGCCTGCACGGCGGCGGTGACCGGGGCGGCCGCGGCCGCCACCGGCGTCCGGGTGTCCGCCCGCTCCGGACCGGCGGCCTGCTCGAACTCGGGCTCGTCCTCGGGCTCGGGCTCCTCCTCGTGCTCCCCGACCGGGACGGTCGGCGGCACCGGCTCCACCAGCGCGCGCGGCGGCGAGAGCAGCGCCTGCCCGGTGGACAGTCCGCCGTCCGCCAGGATCACCTGGCCGGTGATCCAGCTCGACCGCGGCGAGGCCAGGAAGGCCACCACCTCGGCCAGCTCCTCCGGGTGGCCGAGCCGCCCCATCGGGGTCGCCTCGATGGTGGCGCGCTGCATCCGCTCGGCGTCCGGGAACAGGCCCACGACCTCGCTGTACAGCATGCCGGCCGCGGCCGTGTTGACCCGGATCCCGTCGCGGGCGTAGTCGACGGCCAGGTAGCGGGTCATCGCCTCCACCGCGGCCTTGGCCGGCCCGCAGGCCAGGTAGTTGGCCATGACGAACTGGCCGCCGCCCAGCGTGGAGAGGTTGACGATGCTGCCCCCGCCCCGCCGCGCCATCAGCGCGGCGGCCCGCTGGGCGCACGCGAGGCCGCCCTTGAGGTTGGTGTTGAGGGCCCGGTCGAGCAGCTGCTCGGTGACGTCCCCGCCCGGCACCAGCGCGCCGTTGGCGGCGTTGTTGACCAGGATGTCGAGGCCGCCGAAGCGCTCCTCGATCTCGTCGAACATCCGGTCGACCTGGCCGCGGACGGCGACCGACGCACGGATCACGTGCGCCTGGCCGCCGGCCCGCTCGATCTCCTCGGCGGTCTCCCGGGCGGGCCCGGGCGAGTGCAGATGGTTGATGACGACCAGCGCGCCGTCGGCGGCGAGCCGCTTCGCGATGACCTTGCCGACGTTGCGCGCCCCTCCGGTGACCAGGGCGATCTTTCCCTGCAGTTCCTGGGACATCAGGCTCACACCGATCCGCCCGAGGCGATGATCAGGTCAGCGATCTTGCCCAGGGTGTTGAAGGCGGCCGGCCGCACGTCGGACGGGCGCGGCGGCAGCTCGTAGCGGTTGCCGACCCGCACCAGCAGCTCCGTCTGCTTCACCGAGTCGACGCCCAGCTCGGCCTCCAGGTCGGTGCCCTCCTCGAAGACCTCGGCCGGGTACTCCAGCGCCTCGGCGTAGATGTCGGCGAGCTGGCGGACCAGGGTGTCCCGGTCCACGGCCGCCACCGGGGCCGCCACCGGCGCCGCCGGCACCGCCGCGGCCGCCACCGGCTGCGCCGCACCGTTCGCGCTGCCGTTGACGCTCGGCTCCTCCTTCGCGCCCAGGTACGTCAGGTAGGCCTCGCGGGCGAACGCCCGGACGTCCACACCCCGGCCGTTCCAGAACGCCTCGAAGTCCTCGGCCGGCACGTCGGACAGCAGCGCCGCCCGCAGCTGGTCCGCCGGCGAGAGACCGCCCGAGCCCGCGGGGACGGCGCCCACCGAGGCGAGCCGGTCGAGCGCCTGCCGCAGCACGGCCGCGCCGCCCGCCTCGGGCAGCAGGGTCGGCACGGTGGTGACCGGCGACTCGACGATGCGCCCGGTGATCCGGCTCAGCGCGTCCAGCGCGCCGCTCTCGACGAACACCGACACACCGGTGCCCGCCAGCTCGCGGACGGTGTCGCCGAAGCGCACCCGGGCGGTGAAGTGCCCGGCCAGCAGCTCGGTCAGCCGGTCCCCGTCCTCGTAGGCGCGGCCGATGATCGGCGAGTGGACGGTGGTCTCCAGCGGGCGCTGGCGGATGTCCGCGATGCGCTCGGCGAACTTCTCCGCCGCCGGGCCGAGCAGCGGGCTGTGGAAGGCGTACGGCGACTTGAGCCGGGCGAAGTCGATCTTCAGCACGGCGGCCAGCCGGCCGATCGTGTCCAGCGTCTCGGCCCGCCCGGACAGCACGGTCTGCCCGGCGTGGTTCTCGACCGCGATCCCGGTCAGCGGGTCGCCGGCGAGGTCGACCAGCCGCTGCGCCCGGTCGGCGTTGGTGCCGATGGCGGCCATGTAGGCGTCGCCCAGGCCGGCCTCGCGCAGCGCGATGCTCCGGTGGCAGACGATCTCGGCGCCCTCGGCGGGCGTGAACGCGCCGGCGGCGACCAGCGCGGCGATTTCGCCGAGGCTGTGGCCGATCAGGACGTTCGGGCGCAGACCGCGGGCGCGCAGAACGGTGTAGGTGGCGGTGGAGACGGCGTAGATCGCGAGCTGGAGCGCCTCCGGGGCGTCCCGGAGCAGCTGCTCGGTGTCCGGCGTCCGCTCCGCGAACAGCTGGTCGACCGCGCGGTCGCCGAGCAGCGGACGGGCGGCGTCACCGATCTCGGTGAGGACGGGTCCGACCTCGGGGAACTCGTCCCGCAGGTCGGCGAGGGCACGGCCGTAGAACGCGCCCTGCCCCGGAAAGAGGACGGCAATCGAAGTTTCAGGCATGATGCACACTTCCCCCAGACTCATTTGCGTGATCAGCTGCATCGGCGGATCGCGCCGCAATTCCTTGGCCGAGAAGACCGTATTACCGGCCCCGCGCTCCGGGGAGCCGGTTCCGGTTAATCCTCGGTTAAATCAGAAACGCGATCACAACCGAATTCGATGCCTTCGGGCATGCGCCATCGATAAATGCCGCCACCCGGAAATGCATCAGGAGACCCCACTCGGCGGCGCACCCCGGCAGGCGCGCATCGGCCGAGCAACTGGCTTGCAACAGAACGTCGTTGGGATCCGTCGACACCGCACGACGTCAGGCGGCCGGCGCCGCTCCTTCCCGTTGCCCCCCAGCCGAACAAGCGGAACGGCTGACTACGGTTCTGTGATTGTCAGCCACTGCCACATTTATGTTCATCGTCCCCCGTATCGCTGCGTGCCGAAGCACTGCGGCTCATACTCTTTAACCCTAGGAATCCGCCTGACGGGAAGTCAAGTCTTTTCTGGAGCGACCGACCGGTAACATTCCTGACCTGCGACGAAGCCACGTCATGGTTTCGTCACAGGGCCATTTTCGTCAGGCCATGACAAGTTGTGCGCCACGAAAGAGCGCGAAACAGAAACGCTTCCGCAGGCACCCCCGTAACCGGTTCCCGAACCACCCGCCATCCCGCCGGAACCCCCCAAGGAATCGACGCACACCCCGCCCACCCCCATGCGCCCCCACGCCGGCCCATGCGCCCACCCCCACGCCCCCACCCACCGGCCCGGCCCAGACCCACGCCACCCAGGGTGCCGCGCGCTCGTCAGGCGTTCACGCCTGGTCGGCGAGCCCTTTCACGTCATCACGCCCAAGCAGCGCCGCCACGCAGTACAGCGGCAGGAAGCCGGCAGCGAGCATCGGTGCCATCACCGCCACCATGAGGATCTGCCCCATGCTGTCGTAGCCGACGTGGGCCGCCGCCCGCCCGCGAATCCATGCGACCGCACCAATGTTGCCCGCGACAGTCGCCCAGGCGGACGGCGCCGTGTGGCACTGAAGCATCAGCACCGCACCCAGAAGCGCCGTTGACGGGCCGCGCCAACGCAGCACCTCACCAAGATCCCCTCCGAGGCGATGCGGTGCCGGCAGCGTCATCACCCCCACCAGGAGCAGGAGTAGACCCGCCCATCCCAGCCCTACGACCCTGATCTGGATCCAGTGCGCAGCGGTCGACGTCCAATCCGACGGAAGACCAAGCCACTGGCACATCGCCCCCAACTGCGCCATGGGATCCCGGCCCGTCGCGAGGCCCAGCAGAGCCGCGCATCCCGCGAGCGACGCCATGGCCCGGTACCAGGTGCCCAGCGCTGGCACGGCACGGGCGCCACGAGCCGCCGACCGCACCAGGCGCTCGGGGGTTCCCAGCCATACGTCGCCACGGATCACATTCGCTTGCACCAGCCGCGTGTTGTCCAACCGACCGCGCACTGAGTTCGTTGACTCCCCCTGAACCATGAGGACCAGGCTAACGATCAGGACCGACCGTGAAGCACCACCGTCCGAAGGGACTATCGTGCTCGACGGCCGACCCACGACCAGTAGCCGCATTCGACCGGAAGAGAGGGCGCCCACGTGACCGGTGCGGGACCGATCCGGACGACCGCAGCAAGCAGCCGCGACCGCTGGACCACAATGCATGTGGAACGACGCGTGCTCGGCGTCGTGCACAACGTCACTGCCGCCACCCGCCTCCTCGACCTGCTCGACGCCTTCATGGGGGACAGCAGGATCCAGGTCGTCTTCACCTGCCCCGGCTCGTCCGCACTGGACGCCGGCACCATGGAGCTCCTCTCCGCCAAAGGCGCATTGTGGATTCCTTGGGATCGCGCAATATCCGCGGAATTCGATCTGGCCATAGCCACCAATCGGGGCGGAGAATTGCATAAAATCAATGCCCCACTTATTGGCACGCCGCATGGCGCCGGATACAATAAGACACTCAGCCGGGAG
>NZ_JBHSOF010000023.1:24404-117236 GCF_042656005.1 Kitasatospora misakiensis
CGGGGAGCCGGGAGCCGGGAGCCGGGAGCCGGGAGCCGGGAGCCGGGAGCCGGGAGCCGGGAGCCTTCGGCCTGACCCCGGAATGGCTCGTCCATGAGGGTCGGCTGATCCACACCGCGATCGCCCTGTCCCATGAGGAGCAACGCGGCCGACTCGCTGCGACCTGCCCTGACGCGCTGCCGCGCAGCGTAGTCGTCGGTGACCCGTGCTTTGACCAACTGTGCGCCAGCCAGCCACTTCGTGCCACGTATCGCCGCGCTCTGGGGTTGCTGCCCGGCCAACGTCTGGTCGTGCTGTCCTCCACTTGGGGACGGGAGTCGCTGCTCGCGTCCGCGGGCGGGGACGCGATGCGTCGCCTGCTCGCGGAACTGCCGACGGACGAGTACCGGTTTCTCGCCGCGGTTCACCCCAATTCCTGGGCATTTCACGGAGCGTGGCAGATAAGCCAGTGGCTCGCCCCGCTGGTCGATTACGGCCTTCTGCTTCCCGCGCCGGAGTCGGAGGTCTGGAAGGCCGCACTTGTCGCTGCGGACTTCCTTGTCGGCGACCATGGCTCGGTGACGTTCTACGGATTCTGCCTGGGAATTCCGACGCTGCTGGGGTCATTCGGGCAAAGCTCTGTCGCCGCTGGATCGCCCATGGACGAGCTGGGCCGGCTGGTCCCGCGGCTGGGCCGCACCGGGCTCCACGACCAGCTGCGTGCCACCGCGCAGAGCCAAGCTGAGGAGGAGTCCCACCTGCGGACGCTGCGCGGCCTGGTGACCTCGCGCCCCGGCCGTGCAGCCGCGGAACTGCGCAGCCTCTTCTACCGGCATCTCGACCTTCCCGAACCGCAGACGCCGGCCACGCCCCGGGTCGTCGCGCTCCCGCCGCCGCTACCGCGGAACGAGCGCCAACCCGCCACGCTCCCCGCGATGTTCGTCTCGGTGACCCTGGAGCCCGCATCGGACGCCCGCTGGTCGGTGACGGTGGAGCGGCGCCCGGCCTCCCTCCAACGCGCGGAGCGCGGCCACCTGGCCGGCGCGCATCTGAGCTGCGACCACGCCGACCCGGATCCGCGCTGGCGACACGCCGCGGACCTCCTGCTGGTCCCCCACGACAGGCTGGCCGCCGACACCCCACTCGACGAAGCAGCACGGATCGGGACCCTCGCGCGGCAGGACGCGGCGACGGCCGTCGAGAGTACCGACCACGGCTGCACCGTGCTGCTGCCGACCGGCCGTCAACTCCGGTCCCACTGGCTGGAAAAGGCCGACTGGGCCGGTTTCGAGGTCGCGGCCTCGGTGACGTTCGCCGCCCTCACCGCCGAAACCCACCACCCCGATGGCCGTCACGGCCTGCGAGTACACGTGCACGGCGGGCCGGACCAGCCGTCCGGGCTACTGCTGATCCGGGCCGGTTGACCCGTCGACGCCCGGCGGCCGCCCACCGGCGAGCCGGTCAGCGGCCTCCGACTGTCGGGGGCTGCGCGCCTGCGCGAAGCACGTCTGGGCGGCGGCCCAGTCCTCGGCGGCGCCGACCTCGTCCCCGAGGTCGCGCCGCACGTCACCGCGCAGCAGCAGGATCGCCGCGTACTGGTACTGGTAGGGCGTAGCGTGCTCGCCCATGAGCGGCAGCGCTTCCGTGAGGAACCCCAGCGCCTGGTCCAGCTGTCCGGCGGACTGTTCGTTCTCCGCCAGCCGTGTCAGGGCGCGTGCCTGGTTGTACCGGTCGGGCGGTAGTAGGTCACCGAATTGGTCGAACGTCCCGCTCAGCACCGCCCTGGCGTCCTCATGCCGTCCCAGAACAGTGCGGATGCGGCCCAGGTGCAGTCCCAGGAGGGCCGCTCCTCGCAGGTGGTCGACGCCGTCCAGCGCTCCCAGTGCCTCCAGTACCAACTGCTCAGCCCGCAGCGGCTGAGCGTTGCGCAGGGCAAGCAGTGCCATGGCTTCCAGGACGGAGGACCGGGTTCTGCGGAAGCCCTCGGGTTTCGGGTCGGGTACCCGGTCGCAGATTTCCAGCGCGGTCGTCAGGTCCGCGTCGGCCAGCCGTGCGTCGTCGTGGTCGCTGCTGAAGCGGTCCTGCCGGGCGAAGCCGCGTTCGAAGCGGGCTCTGGCGATCGTCAGGGCGTCGCCGTCTGCCTCAGCCGCGATCACCGCGAGTCCCTGCACCCTGGTCCACTCGCTGTGCAGGGCGTTGCGAAGGCAGTACGTCCACATGCCTTGCCCGATTCGGACTGTGTGACTGAAACGGCCGGACTCCAGGGCGAGTTCGGCCGCGGCGATGATGCTGGGGCCAAGACGGGCCATCCGGGAGACGGCTTCCTCTCGCTCGGCCGCACCGGGGTCGGAGGCCAGAAATGCCCGGTAGCGGCCTGCGTGGTCGATGCGCCACCGGCTCGACGCGGCGGCCTCCGCGTCCTCCGCGCACGTGGTGTAGTACTCGATCACCTTGTCCAGCGCGCTTTCGCGCGCATCGGGCGACTCGTCGTCCTGGGCTTTCTGCCAGGCATGGGCCTGGATCAGGTCGTTGAGCCAAAGGCAGCCCGGCTCCTCCCGCTCGAAGACGTGCAGCGCCCGCAGGTCGGCCAGCACCCCGTCCAGGCGACCGACATCGACGCCTGTCAGCGCCTGCAGCGCGCCCCGGTCCAGCACTGGGCCCGGGTTGAGCCCGACCCGGCGGTAGACCAGTGCCTGCTCGGGCCGCAACGAACGGTAGAAGGCGTCGAGAAGATCCTCGAACGAGAAGTCGTCCATCCGCATCAGCTCCCAGCGGCCCATCGGCTCCCGAAGCCGTAGCGCCAGCTCGGGCCAGTGCTGCGGCGGCAGTTCCGCCAACCGTTCCGCCACCATCCGCAGCGCCAACGGGTTTCCGCCGCACAAGCGGACGAAGGGCTCGCGGTCGGCCTCCGCGGCGGCGTCCAACTCACCGACTCTGCACAGCAGTTCATCGCTCTCGGCTGGGGTCAGTGGCTCCACCACGAGGTCCTCGACGTCGAAACGGCTCCGCAGACCGCCCAGCCGTACCGCGCTGGTCACGATGACGACACTCAAGTGCGATCCTGGGAGCAGCATTTCGACCTGCCGGGCGGTCTGCGCGTTCTCCAGCAGCACGACCACGGGTTTGCCGCTGGTCACCGATCGGAACAGGTCACGCAGCGCGGCGGGCTCACGCGACAGCCCGTCGCGCGGAACCTCCAGGAGGTCCAGCCAGCCCTCCAGAACCGCGACCGGGTCGACCGGCCGGCCGCGTGTGTCCGGGCCGAGCGTCGCTTGAAGGCAGGTCCGCGGCAGCTGCTCGGCGCGCTCGTGCAACCACCGCCCCACCACCGCGGTCTTGCCCACGCCCCGGATTCCGCGGAGCCCGAGGCGCATCGCATGGCCGCCGCGCCTGCTGGCATGCCAACTGGCGTCGATGGCCGCGAACTCGTCCTCGTGATCGACCCGGATCCGCGGTGCCAGGATGCCGAAGCCCAGGGTGGGGCCGCGGCGGGCGTGGAAGTGGACGCTGACCGACTCGCCCATGACGACCGTACTGTCACTGACATTGCCGTCGAGCCGGTTCCCGAAGGCCTCCACCGGACAGA
The DNA here is from genome assembly GCF_042656005.1 of Kitasatospora misakiensis. Taxonomy (NCBI): domain Bacteria; kingdom Bacillati; phylum Actinomycetota; class Actinomycetes; order Kitasatosporales; family Streptomycetaceae; genus Kitasatospora; species Kitasatospora misakiensis. The sequence goes on from NZ_JBHSOF010000023.1 coordinate 27,970, forward strand.
CCCCTTCAGTTGATGTGGACGTCGCCGAAGCGCTCGCCCTGGAGCACCGTGGAGTCGCGCACGTCGCCGTTGATGGTGTTCACCACCCGGCCGCGCCCGGTCTCGTCCGGCAACGCGGCCTGTGCTTCCGCGGCCAGCGCCCGTAGTACGGCCGCCACGTCAGGGTCCTCCCGGAGCAACCGAGCCAGACGCAGCCGCAGCGCGGCTTCTACGCCACCCGCCATCCACTCACTACCCGCGTCGCTGGACGCCAGCACCTCGGCCCGTTCGACGTCAAGCTGCTCCCCGGCCGCTTCGCTGTCGCGCTGCGGCCACAGCGCCGCCACCCGCCCCCGGAACGCCGACCACAGATCGCTCGCCATCAACGAGACGATCACACCAGCCCCCGATTGCGCCAACGTCATCAACTCGTCAGGCACTACTCCCCCTCCGGGTCAACCGTCCGCGGACAACAGTACGTCACACTGCCCCCTCCGCAGTCTCATTCGTCAACTCTCACCACGGGAAACCACACCTCGGCCGACTCGCGTGGACACAGGCGTAGCCACGGACCATCTCGACGAGGTCATCGCGGGACAACAGCAGACGGGTGTCGCCGGAGGTGGCGTCGCTCTCCGCGAGGCGCCCGCGCAGGAGGACAAGCATCAGGCTGCCTGCGAGGAGAGGCGGTGGCGGGTCAGCAGCCGCAGCACCGCTGTGGCGGGGCCGGTTGGAGGAGTTCGCGGCCGAGGTGTTCGCGCCCTTGGCCCGCTGTGATCAGCGGGCCAAGGGCGGGCCGTATCTGCGGGGGCTGCTGCTGGAGGGCTGCAGGGATGCCGCAAACAAGGCCGCTGAGCTGGTGAGAATGGCTGAAGCTCTCTATCTGGACGGGACCGCCTTCGAGGGGGCTGGGCCCGCGATGGAGGCAGTGGACGTCCCCGGCGGCATGTTCCACTACTTCATTGCTCCGCGCCTCGAGCGTGTCTTCGTCGTCCAGGTCACCGCGCTCTGAAGAGCCAGCGTCTGCTCGACGCGGATGGCGATCGCACGCCAGGCGCCCGTGCTGTCGAAGCACGCATTCCTGCCCAAGTCAGCCGGGGTGTCGCACCGGACACATAGGATTTGATCAGGCAGTAGCGGACCAGGGTTGCAACAGTGAACAGTGCGCCCCGGGCCGAAGCGCCGACGGGTAGCGATCGAGAAGCGGAGCGGGCGCAGGCGGGAAGGCCGTTGCTCGACGAGCTCCGGCAGCTGGGCCGCGGTGACGGCGGTCGCGGCGTCGGCCGGTCCGAGCCGGACCGCGTCCAGCAGCCCGACCCACGACGTGCGCCCGGACTCCGGGGCGGCGACGAACTAGCACGGTCGGCCAGGGACGAACCGGTTCGAAGAGCACGTCCGCGCGGGCGTGCGACAGGCCCAACGCGCCGCCTGCGGGCGGGTCAAGGACTCATACACAGCGGCCGTTCTCTTGGACTGCGTGACTCGACATCTCGAAGCGTGGAGAACGGCCGCCTCCGCTGTCCTGGGAAGAACCGCAGATCAGCAGGTCGGGTGACCTGCGAGGTTAAACAAAAAGCTGAGCTCGTGAAGCTGTACTGCGTTGCCGGATTGGCGGCCAGTGAGCCCACACGGTGCGCGGTCGTCGGCTGCGCGACCGCGTCAGCGGCGGGCTACGGCCTTGGTGGCGGACCTTCGCAGTCGCTTGGCCAGCGCTCTGTGCTCGGTGCTGAGCACCCTGCCCGCGGTTTCCAGTACCTCCCGGGTCGCCGGGTGGTCGCAGCGCCAGAGGTGGTCGGCGGCCTCCTCCAGGAGTGGCAGCCAGACCGCGCCGTCCGCCCGAAGGAAGTCCGCGAGGGCGGCGCCGTCCGGAGCGAGGTTCTGCGGCGCCCACAGGTGGTCGACAAGCAGCCATGCGGCCGCCGCCGCTGCGGCGCCTTCCAGCTCCTCGCCGTACGCGCTCAGGGCCGTGGCCGCCAGCTGAGCGCAGCCCGGGACCCCGGAAGCAGCGGCCTTCCGTAGCACCGCGAGCGAGCGCGGCTCGTCGAGGGCGGCGAGCACCGTCGGGGCCGACATGCGCAGGAGCGCGACCTGCGGGTCGACGCCGCCGCAGACGTCGAGGATCTGCACGGCGGCGGCGCCCTGGCCGCGGTAGGCGATCCAGCCCGCGATCTCGGCTTCGGCGGCGTCGGGGCCGTAGTCGAGCAGGGCCGCCAGCAGGGCTTCCGCATCGGCATCGGCGAGCTCCCCGACGAGCGGGGCTTCGATGCCCTCGGAGAGCAGCCATTCGCGGACGCCGTGACGGCCGAGAGGTGTGAGCCTGATCCTGCCCGGAAGCGTGCCCTGCGGGTCGCCGCCCGCCGGGCCGGCGATGGCCACCAACTCGCTCAGTGTCCGTGCGTCGCTCAGTGCCCGCACGGACGTGCCAACCGCGCCGGAACCGGCCTCCCACTCCGCTGCGCCGTACTCCTGGAGCACCCCGCCGAACCGGAGGAACAGGTTCTCCATCAGCAGGGCGAGCAGGCGCTCTTCCGCCGCGGTCACCTCGCTGTCGCTCAGCAGGTCGAGCAACACGGACAGGTCGAACCATTCGCCCTCCGCGAGTTCGTAGAGTGGACGCAGGACGACGGTGGCGAGACCGTCGTCTTCACCGAGCAGACCGAGCGCCCGCAGGACCGCGTGCGGCACCCCCTCAAGGGGGTCGACGTCGTCCAGTTCCCCGATCAGGGCTGTGGTCCACAGGTCGAGCCGCTGTTCCTCCGGGGAGAGTGCGTCGAGTTCGGCGAGGCGGGGACCAGGGCGGGCCGTCCTGACATCCGTATCCAGGAGTTCGGCGAAGAGCGCGAACTGCCAGGGCTTGTCCAGGCAGTTCACATCGGCGGAGCTGCGCATCCTCGCCAGTCGCTGCTCGCGCTCGGCGCCGGTGAGTGCGAACAGCTGCGGGTCCGTCCGCCACAACTCGAGATCGGCGACTGCCTGGCGGCCCGAGGCAGGGGTGAGCACTCCGGTGGCGGTCAGCGCGCGGCCGTCCGCGCACCACCGGGCCAGCCGGAGGCCGTCGACGAGTACCGGGATCGACGGCACCGCGCAGGCGAGTTCGGCGCGCTCGGCCAGAACGACGGGGCGGCAGGGAGCGAACCACAACTCGTCGAGGTCGTCGTCGTAGAGGTCGTCGTCGTGAACCTGTCCGCAGGAACAGGCTGGCCCACCGGCAAGCCTCTGTCGCGGCTTTCGCGCCGCCGCGCGGCGGGCGGAGGCGGTGGGCGGCTGCGGCTCCAGGCTCCGCAGTTCCCGGTCCAGCACCGCCTTGTCGAACCCGGCCGGGTCGAAGCCCTGCTCGCGCAGTTCCCCAGCCAGCTCCTCCAGGTCGCCGGGCACCTCGGCAAGGGGGTCGACCACCGCATCGAGCAGTTCCTGGAGACGGAAGGCTCCACCGAGGTCCTCCGCGCAGGGCATGGCACGGCGCCCACCGGTGCAGCGCACCCGCCGCTCCTCGTCCTCCTGCCCGGGAAGGATCTTCTCCAGCAGGATCCGGTGCCGCCAGTCGTCGCCGTAGTCATAGGTGTAGTCCAGGCGTGCCCCCTCGGACGGCAGGGCCTCGGCCAGGGAGACGGCGTGCTCGTCGAGCTCGGCCCAGGTTCCGGGATCGGCGAAGCTGTGCAGGTGCGCGTCCTCCCAGCGGAAGCAGGTCTGGATGACCTCGTGCAACGCGGCGAGGGACGAGTCCGCGGGCATGGTCACCCGCCGCCAGATCGGCGGGCCGACGTCCCGCAGCGTGATCTTCAGCTGGTGGACCGGAGGTCGGACGGCAGACATGGCGACGGCATCCCTTGAGCTGACGACGGGGAGAGGCCCTCGGCGCGGGCCGGAGGGCACCCCATTCTTCCGCATCACCGACGAGTGAACGACGGGGTCTTGACAGCAGGCGCCCGGCGGCTCGGGTAACCTCCGAGCGGATGCGGGCCGACCTGTGCGGGGGGCCCGCACAGGACGACGCGCTAGACGTGAGGCGGTTCGGTGACAGATCTGCGGGTGTCGGCGACTCCCTCGTCCGCGTTGGAGGTGGCCGCTTGCGAGGCGGTGTTTCTCCCGGCGGACCCACCGCGTGAAGGACGGGTGGCGTTCTGGTCACTGACCGGCCCCGTCCCGGAGCTGGGCGTGGAGGACGCGGTGACGGAACGGCTGACCGTGCTGCGCCCACACGGCGCCTCCGCGCGCCGGGTGGTGGTCGACGCCGTGCTGCTGCCGGTCGGGCGGGCGCTGCCGCTGCTGACCCGCTGCCGGGCGCTGCCCGGGGCGAGCGCGGGCGCGGCGTTCTGGGGCGCCGCCGCCGTAGAGGCGCTGTGGCTACTGGCCCGGGGCCTGGTGCTTCCGGGCGTGTCCGCGGAGGGCTTCGACGCCTGGCGGGTCGGGCCACTGGAGGCGGAGGACCACGAGCGGGTGGCCGTGCTGGCCGCCGCGCTGCCGCCGCAGGCCCGAGCCGTGCCAGTGGCCGGCCCGGGAGCGGTGGCAGTGCCCGCGGCCGCTCCCCTGCTGCGGGCCTTCTTCGACGCGGCCGCCGACGCGCTGGTCCGTTCCCCGGCCGCGCCGCTGCTGACCGGCTCGCCCGTCCTCGCCGCGCCAGAGCCCCGACAGGTGCCCGAACTGCGGGACTGGGCCGCCGAGGTGGCGACCGGCCGGGACGCGGGAGTCGCCGTGTCGCTGCGGCTGGAGCTCGACGCGCGTCCCGGACCGGGCCTGCTCGGCGACGCGTCGGCAGCCACCGCGGACGACCGGGCCGACCGCGATCGGGACGCGGCTGACCACGCCTTCCGAGCCGTCGTACAACTGCGCAGCCTGGCCGACCCGACCGTGGTCGCCGACGCGGCCGACCTGTGGGCCGGGCTGGCTGCCGCGCCGGAGCTCTTCGGTCCGCGCGCGCAGGTGGACACGTTGCTGACGCTGCGCCGGGCCGCACGCGTCTGGCCACCTGCCGCCCGCCTGCTGCAGGCGGCCGCCCCGGGTGAGCTGGCGCTGTCGGACCAGGAGGCCGCGGCGCTCCTCGGTGAGGCCTCCCAGGCTCTGGCCACCGCCGGCGTGGCGGTGCACTGGCCGAAGGGTCTGGTGCGGGAGCTGACCGCAGCCGGCGTTCTGGAGCCGACCCCGCGCAAGGGCACCACCTCCGCCGCGACGAGCCTGCTCTCCTCCGGCGCACTGGTGGACTTCCGCTGGCGCGTGGCCGTCGGCGACCAGGAGCTGACGGAGGAGGAGCTGGAACGGCTGGTCGCCGCGCACCGGCCGGTGGTCCGGCTGCGCGACCAGTGGGTCGTGGTCGACCAGGACCTCGTCCGGCGCATCCGCCGCGCCGAGGTGGCGCCCGTCCCGGCCCTGGACGCCCTGGGCGCGGCCCTGGTCGGCAGCATCGAGGTGGACGGCGAGCAGGTGCCGGTCTCCGCGGGCGGCGCGCTCGCGGAGCTCAGGGCCCGGATCGCCGACCCGGAGGCCCGTGCCGCCCGCGAACCGCGCGCCCAGCCGAAGGCCCTCGCCGCGACGCTGCGCGACTACCAGTTGCGCGGGGTGAACTGGCTGCACCGGATGACCTCGCTCGGACTGGGCGCGTGCCTGGCCGACGACATGGGCCTGGGCAAGACGGTCACCTTGATCGCGCTGCACCTGCGCCGCGAGGAGCACCCGGAGACGGCGGGACCCACGCTCGTGGTCTGCCCCGCCTCCCTGCTGGGCAACTGGGAGCGGGAGGTGGACCGCTTCGCCCCAGGGACGGCGGTGCGTCGCTTCCACGGACCGGGCCGCGACCTGGACGGGCTGGGCGAGGGAACGGACGGCGGCTTCGTCCTCACCACCTACGGCACAATGCGCCGTGACGCGGAACTACTCGCAGGGCGGGAGTGGGGGCTGCTGGTCGCCGACGAGGCACAGCACGTGAAGAACCCGCACGCTGCCACCGCACGGGCCCTGCGCACGATCCCGTCGCTGGGCCGGGTCGCGCTGACGGGCACCCCGGTCGAGAACAACCTCTCCGAACTGTGGTCCCTGCTCGACTGGGCAACCCCGGGTCTGTTGGGCACCCTCAACTCCTTCCGCGACCGCTATGCGAAGGCGATCGAGGGCGAACGCGACGAGCGCGCCGCCGCGCGGCTCGCCGCGCTGGTCCGCCCGTTCCTGCTGCGCCGACGCAAGTCGGACCCGGGCATCGCTCCGGAGCTGCCGCCGAAGACCGAGACCGACCAGCCCGTCGCTCTCACCCGCGAGCAGGCCTCTCTCTACGAGGCGCTGGTGCGCGAACTGATTTCCCGGATCGAGGAGAGCGACGGCATCACCCGGCGCGGCCTGGTGATGAAGCTGCTGACCGGCCTGAAGCAGGTGTGCAACCATCCCGCGCAGTACCTCAAGGAACCCGACGGCGCCAAGCTCGCGGGCCGCTCGGGCAAGCTGGAGCTGCTGGACGAACTGCTGGACACCGTGCTCGCCGAGGACGGCTCCACGCTGGTGTTCACCCAGTATGTGGCGATGGGCCGGATCATCGAACGGCACCTGGCCGCCCGGGGGGTGGAGACGCTGTTCCTGCACGGGCAGACTTCGGTCAAGCGGCGGGAGGAGATGGTCGCCGCTTTCCAAGCCGGGGAGCGGAAGGTGTTCCTGCTCTCGCTCAAGGCGGCCGGCACCGGCCTGAACCTCACCCGGGCCGGGCACGTCATCCACTACGACCGCTGGTGGAACCCGGCGGTGGAGGACCAGGCCACCGACCGCGCCTACCGGATCGGGCAGACGCAGCCGGTCCAGGTGCACAAGCTGGTCGCCGAAGGCACCGTCGAGGACAGGGTCGCGCAGATGCTCAAGCAGAAGAAGGACCTGGCCGAGTCGGTGCTCGGCTCCGGCGAGGCCGCGTTCAGTGAGCTCAGCGACGCCGAGCTCGCCGACCTGGTCGCCTTGCGCGGGAGTACCCGATGACCCCCGCGAAGGGCTCCGCCAAGGACCCCGGCCGGGCCCGCACCTTCCCGCCGCTTCCCCCGGCCCGCGGTAGCCGGGCTCCCTTCGCCACCTCGTGGTGGGGGCAGGAATGGCTGCGCGCCCTGGAGGACTCCGCGCTCGACCACGGCCGCCTCCAGCGCGGCCGTACCTACGCCCGGGGCGGCGCGGTCGGCGAGGTCACCGTCGCACCCGGTCTCCTCCGCGCCCACGTCCACGGCAGCCGACCACGCCCGTACCGCTCCTCCGTCGAGGTCGCGCAGTTGACGGACTCCCAATGGAACCGCCTGCTCGACATGATCGCGGAACGGGCCGCCAACATCGCCGCCCTGCTGGACGGCGAGATGCCCGCCGGACTCGCCGAGGACGCGGCAGCGGCCGGCGTCCCTCTGCTGCCCGGCCCTCGCGACCTGGACCCGGACTGCTCCTGCCCGGACTGGGGCTACCCGTGCAAGCACGCCGCCGCCCTGTGCTACCAGGTCGCCCGGCTGCTCGACCAGGACCCCTTCGTTCTGTTGCTGATCCGCGGCCGCGACGAGCGGCAGGTCGTCGACGAACTCGCTCGCCGCAACGCAGCACGGGCCGCCGCCGACGCCGCCCGTCCCTCGGCCGCTGCCACGACGGGCCTGACTGCCCCGGCGAACACCCCCGCCAAGGACGCCTTCGCCGCCCGCGCCGATCTGCCGCCCCTGCCCGCCCTGCCAGTTGCTCCCGACCACCCCGGCCGCGGCCCTGCCCTGGCCGGCATGACGACCAGCCCTCCCGGCCTGGACCTGGCTGCGCTGGAACTCCTCGCCGCCGATGCCGCCCAGCGCGCCCGCCGACTCCTGCTCTCCGCCCTCGACGACCGCCACGCCGAGACCACCCCGCCCGTCGACCTGACGCCGTGGCAGGACACCGTACGCATGGCCGCCGCCCACCCGGACACCGACGTCCTCGCCCGACCGGCCACAGCCGCCGGCGCCACGCCCGCCCGCCTCGCCGCCGCGGTGAGCGCGTGGCACCAGGGTGGCGCCCCCGCCTTGGACGTGCTGGAGTCCTCCTGGACCCCGCCGTCGGCGCGCCTCGACCACGTCCGCGCAGCCTTGCGCGAGGACTGGGCCGACGGCACCCCACCCCGGCTGCGCGCCTGGCGCAACCGCCTGACGATCGACGGCAAGGACGCCCAACTGCGACTGGGCCAGACCGGGCTGTGGTACCCCTACCGGAAAAAGGACGGCACCTGGTGGCCTTCCGGATTGCCCGACACCGACCCAAGCGTCGTTCTGGCCGCACTACTCCAGGGCTGACGGTCCAGATCCCGCGCCACGTGTCGGCAACGGCCGAATCAATCCGGGCCGGTATGAGCGGTTCAATTCGGGGCACCGCGCGGCCTCGGCGGTTGGCGCCATTCGTTGTCGTTGGCGGAGGGACGCGCCGAGTCTCGGCCTCGCGTGCGATAGAACCCGGATCAGACCGGCATGGGCCCCTCCGTCCCAGAGCTTCCCCCCGTAGACCCCATGCTCGGCGACTCGGTCGTTGTCCAGCGAGAGCTCGGGAGCAACAACATAGTCCCGAGCTGCGGCGCAGCTGACGGGCTCCACCTTGTGGGAAATGGACAGTCCCGGTCGCAGTCCTGTAGCCATCCGGCGCCACCATCTGCACTACCGATGCACGCTTGTCCACCGGCCGTCCACCAAGGCGCTCCGAGACCTGGTGGACCAACTCGCCATCGTCGACAAAATCACAGGCCACAGGTGTCGCCCAGGAAATCGATGACACCAGCGAACCGACGACCTACGCATTGCGATCCATAGAGTCCAGGCGCCCGATTTGCCCGAATCTCATGATCATCAGAACGAGAAAACCCCAGGTCAGAGGCCTGACCTGGGGTTCACCATGGAGCCGCCTATGGGATTCGAACCCATGACCTACGCATTACGAGTGCGTTGCTCTGGCCAACTGAGCTAAGGCGGCACCGTTGCCGCGAGTGGCGGCAACGCGGGCCAGTCTACACAGGTTCGCGGGTGATCCGTAACGCGATAACGAGGGGGCTGCGGTCAGGCGGAGGAGACGGCCAGCTTGGCGGCGAAGCCGGCGAAGAGGGCGGCGACGCCGCCGGTGAGGGTGGCGGAGAGGCGCTTGCGGCGGCGGAAGGCGGCGGCGAGCGAGGTGCCCGCGAAGATCAGCAGGGAGAGGTAGAGGAGGCTGAAGGTCTGCAGGACGCCGCCGAGGAGGGTGAAGGAGAGCACCGGGCTGCCGTAGGAGGGGTCGACGAACTGGGTGAAGAAGGAGAGCAGGAAGAGGATCGCCTTGGGGTTCAGCAGGCTGATCACCAGGGCGCGGCGGAACGGGCGCTCGGTGGACTCCGGGGCCTCGGCGGTCGCGTCGGCGGCGTCGGCGCCGGTCCGGTGCTCGCGCCACAGGGCGCGGGCGGCGCGCAGCATGCCGACGCCGATCCAGAGCAGGTAGGCGGCGCCGCCGAACTTCACCACGGCGAAGACGGCCGGGTTGGCCTCCAGGAGGGAGGCGGCACCGAGCGAGGTCAGGCTGATCAGGGTGAAGTCGCCGACGAAGACGCCGGCGGCGGCCCGGTACCCGGTGCGGACGCCCTTGCGGGCGGCGACGGACAGCACGTAGAGGGAGTTGGGGCCGGGGAGGAGGACGATGACGAGGGCACCGAGGACGTAGGTCGTCAGGTCGTTGACTCCGAGCACGGTGGGCTCCGGGAAGGGGAGAGAGGGGAGGGGCGCTCATCGTAACGTCGTACCGGCCGACGGCTGAAGGGCGCGGAGCGCTCTCCCCCGGCGATTTCTACCGCCCGCAGGTCTTCCCGTTCTCCGGCGGCTCGCCGCCCAGCAGGTAGCGGTTGACCGCGCCGTCGAGGCAGCCGTCGTGCCGGCCGTACGCGGTGTGGCCGTCGCCGTCGTAGGTCAGCAGCCGCCCGGACTCCAGCTGCCCGGCCAGCGACCGCGCCCACGCGTACGGGGTGGCCGGGTCCCGGGTGGTGCCGACGACCACGATCGGCGCGGCCCCGGCGGCCCGGACGGTGTGCGGCGTCCCGGTCGGCCGGACCGGCCAGTAGGTGCAGGTCAGCGCCATCCAGGCCATGTCGCGGCCGAACCGCGGCGAGGTCCGCTCGAAGTCCGGCACCGCCCGGGCCGCGTCCTGCGGACCGGCGAACGGCGCGGGCAGGTCGAGGCAGTTCACCGCCATGTTGGCGAACATCAGGTTGGGGTAGGTGCCGTCGGCCTCGCGCCCGTAGTAGTCGTCGGAGAGCCTGAGCAGGCCGCTGCCGTCCCCGGCCCGGGCGGCGGCGAACGCGGTGCGCAGCCGGGGCCAGAGGAAGTCCGCGTACATGGCCTGGATGACGCCGGTGGTCGCCTGTGCCTCGGTGAGCCGGCGGGCGCCGTCGCCGGTCGTCAGCGGGTGGGCGTCGGCCGCGGCGAACAGGGCGGCGAGCTGCTCGCCGGCCTGCCGCTCGGTCCGGCCGAGCGGGCAGTCCTCGCGCTTGACGCAGTCCTTGGCGAAGGCCGCCCAGGCGGTCTCGAAGCCGCCCGCCTGGGTGCGGTTGCCGGCCAGAGAGTCGAGCGACGGGTCCATCGCGCCGTCCAGCACCATCCGGCCGGTGCGGCCGGGGAAGAGGCCCGCGTAGGTGGCGCCGAGGAAGGTGCCGTAGGACTTGCCGACGTAGTTGAGCCGCTCGTCCCCGAGCAGCGCGCGCAGCACGTCCAGGTCGCGCGCCGCCTCGACGGTGCTCAGGTGGCCGAGCCGGTCGCCGGACCGCTGTCGGCAGCCCTCGGCGAACTCCTTGGCGGCGGCCACCAGGGCGTCGACCTCGGCCGGGTCGTCGGGGGTGATGTCGGCGGCGGTGTAGGCGTCCATCCGCTCCCCGCTCAGGCAGGTGACGGGCGAACTGCGGCCGACCCCGCGCGGGTCGAGGCCGACCAGGTCGTACCGGGCGCGGACACCGGCGTCGTAGGTGCGCGCCACGCCCTCGACGTACTCGACGGCCGAACCGCCGGGGCCGCCCGGGTTGAGCAGCAGGGAGCCGAGCCGCTCACCGGGGGCGACCGCTCCGCCGGCCGGGGTGGGGGCGGCGGGGGCGCGGACGGCGGCCAGGGTGAGGTCGCCGCCGGCCGGGCGGTCGTAGTCCAGCGGGACCCGGAAGGTGGTGCACTCGTAGCCGTCGTCGCAGGGCGCCCAGCCGAGCCGCTGCTCGTAGTAGGGGGCGAGCGCGGCCGGAACGGCGGCCGGCAGCGGCTCCAGCGGCGTGACCGGCGCAACGCCGCCGGCCCCGGGCTCGGCACCGGCGAAGTTCGCCGCCCCGGCACCCGACGCAGCCCCGGCGCCCGACGGCACCGCACCTGACGGCGCGGCGGCGGGCGCCCCCGCCCCGCCGCCCGCGCAGCCGCCCGCCAGCAGACCGGCGACCGCCACCAACGCGGCCGCCGCCACCGCTCCCCCGCGCCGCCCGCCCCCGGCGCGCGGCCACGCCCGCGACGACCCGTCCTGCCGCATGTCGGCCCGCATGTGGGATCCCCTCAGCCGTTCACGCCCGGTGGCGGCCTCGCTGCCACCCGGGGTACCGGAAGCGTAGTACCCGCGCCGCAGGCTCAGGACGTCCTGCCGAGCGTCTCGCCGAGGTACTGCGCGGCCTGCCGGACCAGCCGCAGCCGGATCCGGTCCGCCGAGTAGTCCGTCGCGTTGTCGGAGATCCGCACCTCGGCGCGGGCGGCGGCGCCGGTGCCGCCGCGCAGGGCCGACTGGAGCTTGCGGGCGGCGTCCAGCCCGGCGGTGTCGGCCTTCCCGGCGGCGAGCAGCAGCTTCGGGCTCGCGCTGGTGGGTGCCTCGGCGCCGGTCCGGACGAGCGCGGCGGTGTCGTACTTGCCGGAGACGGCGGCCGCCGCGCCGTACAGGTCGGGGCGGGCCAGGCCGGCCGCGGCCGCGCAGGGCGCGCCGTCCCCGACACCGAGCGTGCCCCAGGCGGCCGGGCCGGGCGGCAGGGTGCGGAAGGTGGCCGCGATGGTGGTGCGCAGCGCCGCGTCGTCGGCGACGGCCATCGGCGCGGCGGCGACCAGCTCGCAGGGGTGCGCGGTGCCGTTCGGCGCCTCGGGGGCGACCAGGATGAACGGCTTGGACTTGCTGGTCTGCACGGCGGAGGCGAGTCCCTCGAAGACGTCCGGCACCTCGGTGTCGGCGGTCTTCCGGGGGGTCGCGGCGTGCATCACGACGACCGGGAAGCGGGCGTTCGGGTCCTTGGCGTACTCGGCGGGCAGCCAGACCCGGACGTTGCGCGGGTGGCCGTCCGGGCCGGGGACGGCGGACTGGAGCAGCTCGCCGCCGCCGGGGCGGCCGACGCTGTCGAACCGGCTGACCACCGGCATCGGGGCGGGGGCCGGCGTGCTCGCGGGGGCGCCGGGGGCCGCCACGGCGTCCGCGGCCCCGACCGGCGGAGCGGCCGGCCGTCCCCCGGCTTCAACCCCGGCCCCGGCCCCGGCCCCGCTCCCGCCCCCGGCCTCGGCTCCGGCCCCGCTTCCGGCCCCACTTTCGCTCCCGTCGAACCGGTCGGCGGCCGAACCGGCCCGCCCGGCCGCCTCGCCGCGCAGGTCCCCGAAGGCGCCGAGCGCCGTCAGCAGCGTCAGCACGGTGACGCAGACCCCGCAGATCATCGCCCCGGCCGCCCGCACCAGCATCGGCCGCCGGTCCCCGCTCAGCTCGTACGTCTCGGCGGCCCGCAGGTCCCGCCAGCGCACCAGCGCGCCGCGGGCCAACCAGACCCCGCCTCCGGCGGCAGCCAGCAGGGGAACGACCAGAAGCGAACGGACCATGGGACGCACCACCTCGGAGGAGGGCCGGTCGGGCGGTCGGGCCCGGCACCGTACGGGAGCGACGGCCCCGGCGGCGGGGCGCAGTCGGCCCCCAGCGTGCAAGACGAGCCGGACGTCGCACGTGGGTGTGCCCGGCGCGTATCGCTCGTTCACTCGAAGGTGGGACGCCGCACTGGGGCGGGAAGCCGTACCGGCGCCCGGCGCGTTCCCTTTCCGACCACCCCGGCGCGGTGGGTCAGCCCGCGCGCAGGGCGACCGTCATCGCCTCGACGGCCAACAGCGGGTCGACGTTGCGGTCCAGCGCCTCCCGGCAGGCGAGCACCGCCTCGATCCGGCGCAGCGTGGACTCCGGCGGCCCTGCCTGGGCGACCCGGTCGAGCGCCTGCCGCTGGTCCTCGTTGGCCAGCGCCCCGGTCGAACCGAGCTGGAGCGCGAGCACGTCCCGATAGAAGCCGAGCAGGTCCAGCAGGGCGACGCCGAGGGTCTCGCGGCGGGTACGGGTGGCCCGGCTCTTCTGCCGTTTCTCCAACTCCTTGACCGCCCCGGCCATGCCGCGCGGTGCCTTGCCGCCCTCGGACGCGCCGTACGCGGCCTTGAGGTCGTCGGTCTCCTTGGCGTCCTGGGTCTCGGCGAGCGCCTCGGCATCGGCCTTGGCGGTGTCGACCAGGCGCTGGGCGGCGGCCAGGCAGCCGCCGATGTCGCCGACCTCCAGCGGGATCCGCAGCACCTCGGTGCGCCGCGAGCGGGCCTGGTCGTCGACGGCCAGCCGGCGCGAACGCTCGATGTCCCCCTGCCCGGCCAGCGCGGCCAGCCGGGCGGTGTGCGGTTCGACGCCGTCGCGCCGTACCAGCATGTCGGCGACCGCCTCGGCGGCCGGGGTGCGCAGCACCAGCAGGCGGCAGCGGGAGCGGATGGTCGGCAGCACGTCCTGCACGGAGGGGGCGCAGAGCAGCCAGACGGTGCGCGGGGAGGGCTCCTCCACGCCCTTGAGCAGCGCGTTGGCGGCGGCCTCGGTGAGCCGGTGGGCGGCGTCGACCAGGATCACCGACCAGCGGCCGCCGGTCGGGTAGCTGGAGGCGCGCAGCACGAGGTCGCGCATGTCGCCGACGCCGATGGACAGCCCGTCGGTGCGGACGTACTTCACGTCGGCGTGGCTGCCGGCGAGGACGGTGTGGCAGCCGTCGCAGAAGCCGCAGCCAGGGGTGCCGCCGAGCGCGAGGTCGGGGCTGGTGCACTGGAGCGAGGCGGCGAAGGCCCGTGCCGCGGTGGTCTGGCCGGCCCCGGGCGGACCGGTGAACAGCCAGGCGTGCGTCATCAGCGAGGCGTTCTGGCCCGCCGCCGGCTGTGCGCCGCGCCCGGCACCGATGATCGCCCCGGCCGCCCGGGCGGCGGCGGTCAGCTGCTCGACCACCCGCTCCTGGCCCACCAGGTCGTCCCAGACGGCCACTGCTGCTCCCAAGCTCGGTACGGACCTGCCGCCCCCGCCCACACCGGCGACGGCGGGAGCCGGGCGCCGCCGGACGGACCGCCCGTGCGTCGTCTCCCGCTTCCCGCCGTCGAGCATACGTGCCCGCTACGACGTCGCCCGGTGGGTCCGGACGCCGTCCGGCCGGTGGTCGCGCGGACCCGGCCGGTGGTCGCGCGGACCCGGCCGGTGGTCGCGCGGACCCGGCCGGTCAGCTCCGGCGCCCCCAGCGACGGCCCTTGCCCTTGCCGCCGTCCTGGCCGCCGCCACCGGCACCGCCGTCACGGGCACCGGCGGCCCCCGGACCGGCCGGGGTCCCCCGGCCGACCTGGCCGGACGGGGCGGACGGGGCGGACGGACCGCCCTGGTGCCAGTGGTCCCACTCGTCGCGGGAGCCGAGCAGGGTGTCGGTGAGGCTCGGCAGGTCGTCCAGCGGCGTCTCCTCCGCCCACTCCGGCCGGGGCCGCGGGTCGGCGGCCGGCGGCTGCTGCGGGTCGACGGCGGGCAGCTCGCGGGTGCTCTCCACCGGGCGGTCCGTCGGCGCCGGGCGGGGTGCGGTGCCCGACCGCTCGTCCCGCCAGAGATCCGACGGCGCCTGGTCGCCGGGCCGGCTCGGCTCGATCCGCGGCAGCACGGCCGTCTCGTCCGCCGCCGGAATCCGCGGCAGCACCGCCGTCTCGTCCGCCGCGGCACCCGGCGCACCCGGACCGGCCGGCACATCCGCCGCGTCGGCGGGCCGCCCGCCGGCGCCGCGCAGCACCGGGAACTCCTTCGTCGCATCGATGCCGTCCCGCCGGTCCGCCGGTCCGGTGTCCTTCACGACCCGCAGCTCGGTGGTCACCGCGTCGTCATCGTCCCCGGAAGGCGCCCCCGGAGCGTCCCCGCCCCGGTCCACGCGCTCCGCCCGGTCCGCCCGCTCCGCCGCCTCGGCTGCCGCCGCCGCAGCAGCCGCCAGCGCGGCGGCCTGCGCCAGCCGGGCCTCCTCGGCCCGCTGCAGCGCCTCCTCCGCCCGCCGCCGCTGCTCCTCACGGGCCAGCTCACGCTGCCGCTGGAGCTCGGCCCGGGCGGCCGCCTCCTCGGCGAGCCGCTTGCGCTCGGCCTCCTCGGCGGCCCGGCGCGCCTCTTCCTCCGCGCGCCGCTTGGCCTCCTCCTCGGCGCGCCTGCGGGCCTCCTCCTCCGCCCGCAGGCGCGCCACCTCGGCCGCCTTGCGCGCGGCCTCGGCGGCGACCCGCTCGGCCTCCTCCTTGGCCAGCCGCTCCTGCTCCGCCTGCTCGGCCCGGAGCTGCGCCAGCACCTCCTGGCGCTTCCGCTCGGCGGCCTCCTCCTCGGCGCGCTTGCGGGCCTCCTCCTCGGCCCGGCGCCGCGCCTCCTCGGCGGCCTTCCGCTCCTGCTCGGCGCGGGCGGCCCGCTCCTGCTCGGAGAGCGGCAGCTCGCGGTCGAGCCGGTGGCGGATCGCGGTGGTGACGATGCCGGGCGCCTGGCTGCCGTCGACGACCAGGTAGCGCGCCGGGTCGGCGGCGGCGAGCGCCAGGAAGCCGGACCGGACCCGCTGGTGGAACTCGGTCGGCTCGGACTCCAGCCGGTCCAGCGCCTCGGTGAAGCGCTCCCGGACCCGGGTCGGGTCGACGTCCAGGACGACGGTCAGGTCGGGCAGCAGCCCGCCGGTCGCCCAGCGGGAGATCCGGGCCACCTCGGTGGCGGCCAGGTCGCGGCCGGCGCCCTGGTAGGCGATCGAGGAGTCCATGTACCGGTCGGTGATGACCACGGCGCCGCGGGCCAGCGCCGGGCGGATCACGTTCTCGACGTGCTCGGCCCGGTCGGCCGCGTAGATCAGGGCCTCGGCGCGGTGCGAGAGGCCGGTGTTGCCGACGTCCAGGACGAGGCCGCGCAGCCGCTGCCCGACCGGGCTGCCGCCGGGCTCGCGGGTGAGCACGACCTCGTGGCCCTTGCCGCGGATCCACTCGGCGAGCGCCTGGGCCTGGGTGGACTTGCCGGCGCCGTCGCCGCCCTCCAGGGCGATGAAGAAGCCGGTGCCCGCCCGGTGCGGGGCGGGACCGGAGGCGCCGCGCACCGCGTCGAGCAGGTCCCGGCCGAACGGCACGGTGCCGCGCCGGTCGTCGGTGCGCAGCAGCACGACGGCGGCCAGGACCAGGGTGAGCAGTCCGGCGGTGGCGACCGCGAGGGCCGCCCCGCCGTGGATGAAGGTGAACGAGCCGGGCTCGACGGCGCCGTACTCGACGTCGCCGTAGGCGGCGGCGATCAGCGGGACGCCGACCAGCGCGGCGCCGACCACGACCCGCAGCACCGCGTACAGGTGCTCGGTGACCTTGGGCAGCCGGGCCTCCTCGACCTCCAGGGCGAGCAGGCCGCGGCCGGCGGAGATCACCACACCGGCGGCCAGCGCGGCCAGCACGGTGAGCAGCAGGAGCAGGACGAAGTCCAGCACCAGGCCGGCCAGGATCAGCGCGACGCCCTCGGTGAGCAGGGCCAGCGCGAGCAGCCGGCGGCGGGAGAGCGAGGGCAGGACGGCCCGGGTGAGCCGGACGCCCAGCGCGGGGACGCCGGTGGCGGCCAGCACCAGCAGGCCGTAGCCGATCGGCCCGGCGCGGTGCTCGACGGCGGTGAGCAGGGCCAGCGCGGCGACGCCGGCCATCGTCGCGTACCCGGCGGAGACCGCGAAGGTGAAGTACGGGGCGGAGCCGGTGCGGCCCTTGGCCAGGGCGGGGCCGGGGGTGGCGTCGGTCGGGGCGCGCAGGCCCCGCAGCGGCGAGGCCGGGCGCACCCGGACGGGGCCGCCGGGCAGCTCCTGGAGCTGCACCCGGGCGGCCGAGACGGCGAACAGGGCGGCCGCGCCGAGGGCGGCGAAGGTGGTCTGGTGGGCCCGCAGCCAGTCCGAGCCGAGCGCCGCGAAGACGTTGTTGAGCAGGGTGAGCGCGATGAGCGCGGTGGCGCCGAGCGGCACGGTGGCCCACCCGGTGCGGTGGTCCAGGGTCCGGACGGTGGCCAGGTTGGCGGCGGACGGGCGCTGCTCGGCGGCGGGGGCGTAGGGGTCGACCGGCGGCAGCAGGGCCGGGACGGCCGCGGCCTTGGCGATCGCCCAGACCCGCTCGGCGGCGCCGGTCAGGAAGACGGTGGCGAGCAGCACCCAGGTCGCGGCGCCGGAGGGCCTCGGGCCGGAGGCCAGCCAGACGATCCACCAGGGGGCGAGCCCGATCAGCACGGCCCGCAGCGCGTCGGCGCCGAAGAGCGTCCAGCGCCGGTCGAGCTTCCCGCTGAGCAGCCCGTGCACCGGGCCGAGCAGGGCGGCGCCGACCAGTCCGGTGGCGGCCAACCGGGTGGCGAAGACGGCGGCGACGGCGAAGCCGAGGCTGTGCGGCAGGTCGCCGAACTGCTCGCCGATCACGGCGGCGATCACGGTGAGCACGAGCAGCACCAGCAGGCCGAGCCGGTCGGCGGTGCCGCCGATCAGCTGGGTGGTCCACAGGCGCCGGTAGGGGCGCAGCCTCAGCAGCGCCCTGATCCGCTCGCCGGCGGTCCCGGCGGGCGCGACCTCGGGCAGGTCGGGCCTGCCGGGTCCGGCGACCGCTGCGGCGCTGGGGGTGGGCTGCTCCTCGCTCGTCATACGGTCAGCGTAGCGGTCGGGGCATGGCGCAAAAGAGGGGAGCACGGCTCCGGGCGGGCGCCGCCACCGGGTTGTGACAGACCGTGTACGCCCCTGTCACGCCCCGCCCGCGGACCTTCCGGGCGGATCCGCAGGCCCGCCGGGGCCGGTTCGCGAACGGATTCACGAACGGATTCACGAACGGAACGGGCCCGCGCCGCCGGGGGCGGACGCGGGCCCGTGAGCCGTCGACCTGTGCCGTCGACCGGGGATCAGCCCTCGTCGGTGGCCGTGGACTTGCTCGCGGTGGTCGTGCTCGCGGTGGTCTTCTTGGCCGCCGCCGCCTTGGTGGCGGTCTTCTTGACGGTGGTGGTCTTCTTCGCCGCCGTCTTGGCCGCTGCGGTGGTCTTCTTGGCCGCGGTCTTCGTCGCGGTCTTCTTGGCCGCCGCCTTCTTCGCCGGGGCCTTCTTCGCGGTCTTCTTCACCGGCCCGCGCGCCCGCTTCTCGGCCAACAGCTCGTAGCCGCGCTCGGGCGTGATCGTCTCGACCTCGTCGTCCTTGCGGAGCGTGGCGTTGGTCTCGCCGTCGGTCACGTACGGGCCGAACCGGCCGTCCTTGACCACCACCGGGCGCTCGCTGACCGGGTCGGTGCCCAGCTCCTTGAGCGGCGGCGCGGCCGCCGCCCGGCCACGCTGCTTGGGCTGGGCGTAGATCGCCATCGCCTCCTCCAGGGTGACCGTGAACAGCTGGTCCTCGGAGGTGAGCGAGCGGGAGTCGGTGCCGCGCTTGAGGTACGGGCCGTAGCGGCCGTTCTGCGCGGTGATCTCCACGCCCTCCTGGTCCAGCCCGACCACGCGCGGCAGCGAGAGCAGCTTCAGCGCGTCGTCCAGCGTGACGGTGTCCAGCGACATCGTCTGGAACAGCGAGGCGGTCCGCGGCTTGACGGCGTTCTTGCCGGTCTTGGGCGTGCCCTCGGGCAGGATCTCGGTCACGTACGGGCCGTAGCGGCCGTCCTTGGCGACCAGCATGTGGCCGGAGACCGGGTCCGGACCGAGCTCGTAGTCGCCGCTGGGCCGGGCCAGCAGCTCCTCGGCCAGCTCGACGGTCAGCTCGTCCGGCGGCAGCTCGTCGGGGATGTCGGCGCGCTGGCCGGGCTCCCCCTCGACACCGGAGGCACGCTCCACGTACGGGCCGTAGCGGCCGACCCGCAGCGTGATGTCGTCGCTGACCCGGAACGAGCTGATCTCCCGGGCGTCGATCGCGCCGAGGTCGGTGACCAGTTCCTTCAGGCCGCCGAGGTGGTCGCCGTCGCCGTTGCCGGCCTCGGCGGCGCCGCCCGCGGCCACGCCCTCACCGGCGCCCTCGCCGAAGTAGAAGCGCTTCAGCCACGGCACGGACTGCGCCTCACCGGCGGCGATCCGGTCGAGGTCGTCCTCCATCTTCGCGGTGAAGTCGTAGTCGACCAGTCGGCCGAAGTGCTTCTCCAGCAGGTTGACCACGGCGAAGGAGAGGAACGACGGCACCAGCGCCGTCCCCTTCTTGAAGACGTACCGGCGGTTGATGATGGTGTCGATGATCGAGGCGTAGGTGGAGGGGCGGCCGATCTCCCGGTCCTCCAGCTCCTTGACCAGCGAGGCCTCGGTGTAGCGGGCCGGCGGCTTGGTGGCGTGGCCCTCGGGGGTGAGCTGCTCGGCGGCCAGCGGGTCGCCCTGGGCGACCTGCGGCAGCCGGCGCTCGCGGTCGTCGAGCTCGGCGTTCGGGTCGTCGGCGCCCTCGACGTAGGCCTTGAGGAAGCCGTGGAAGGTGATGATCTTGCCGGAGGCGGAGAACTCGACGTCCCGGCCGTCGGCGGCCCGGCCGCCCACCTTCACGGTGACCGACTGGCCGACCGCGTCCTTCATCTGGGAGGCGACGGTGCGCATCCAGATCAGCTCGTAGAGCCTGAAGTCGTCGCCGCTCAGGCCGGTCTCGGCGGGGGTGCGGAAGCGGTCGCCGGACGGGCGGACGGCCTCGTGCGCCTCCTGGGCGTTCTTCACCTTGGAGGCGTAGGTGCGCGGCGCGTCCGGCAGGTAGTCGGCGCCGTACAGCTGGGTGACCTGCGCCCGGGCGGCGGTGACCGCCGTCTCCGACAGCGTGGTGGAGTCGGTACGCATATAGGTGATGAAGCCGTTCTCGTACAGCTTCTGGGCCACCTGCATGGTCCGCTTGGCGCCGAAGCCCAGCTTGCGGCTGGCCTCCTGCTGGAGCGTGGTGGTGCGGAACGGCGCGTACGGCGAGCGGCGGTACGGCTTGGACTCGACGCCGCGCACCGAGAAGGCGGTCTGCGCCAGGGCGGCGGCCAGCGCGCGGGCGGCCTGCTCGTCCAGGTGCAGGCTGTTGGCGCTGCCCGCCTTGAGCCGGCCGTCCGAGCCGAAGTCGCGGCCGCTGGCGATCCGCTTGCCGTCGACGGAGGACAGTCGGGCGCCGAAGCTCTCCGGGCTGGCCGCGTCGGCCGCGGTGCGGCCGGTGCCGAAGGTGCCGACCAGGTCCCAGTACGAGGCGGAGCGGAACGCCATCCGCTCGCGCTCCCGCTCGACGACCAGCCTGGTCGCCACGGACTGCACGCGGCCCGCCGACAGCTTCGGCATGACCTTCTTCCAAAGCACCGGCGAGACCTCGAAGCCGTACAGGCGGTCGAGGATCCGGCGGGTCTCCTGGGCGTCGACCAGCCGCTGGTTGAGCTCGCGCGGGTTGGCCACGGCCTCCTGGATGGCGGCCTTGGTGATCTCGTGGAACACCATCCGGTGCACCGGCACCTTGGGCTTGAGCACCTGCTGGAGGTGCCACGCGATGGCCTCGCCCTCGCGGTCCTCATCGGTGGCGAGGAAGAGCTCGTCGGACTCCGCGAGGAGCGACTTCAACTTGCTGACCTGGGACTTCTTGTCCGCGTTGACCACGTAGATCGGGGCGAAGTCGTGGTCCACGTCCACCCCGAGGCGGCGCACCTCGCCGGTGTACTTGTCCGGGACCTCGGCGGCCGTGCTCGGGAGGTCACGGATGTGCCCGACGCTCGCCTCGACGATGTAGCCGGGGCCAAGGTAGCCCTTGATCGTCTTCGCCTTGGCCGGCGACTCGACAATGACGAGTCGCTGTCCGTGCGCGGTCTCGCTGCTCGGGGACACCTTCGCTCTTCTCTCCCGGTCGTTATGTGAGCTGGTCGGCGCTGGCAGCACGGGCTGCGCTCCGCCCGACCCCTCCACCGTCCCGGGGCTGCCGCTGTACGACGACCCCACCAGCGGAGTGTGACCGTACCCCGGCCACCCTTGTCAAACGGACGGATCCCGCAATTTCACCGGCAAGGCCGACCGACGCCACTCGAACGGTAACCCGACGACGACGGATCGCGCCCTGCGGAGGGGGCTTCGGCGGGTTTCGGCGGGTTTCGAAGGATGGAATGACGGATTTCAAGATCTGTCAACGGATCAAGGGCGCTCCCGGGAGCCGGGAGCCTGGACTTGGTCGGGCCCGACCGGGACCCGACCGGGACCCGCTAGGCCGCGGCGAGGAGCAGAACGGCCCCGGCGGCCAGACAGCCGAGGCCGAGCGCCGTCCACAGCAGGTCGGCGACGACGGCCCGGGGACCGGCCTCCTCCGCCACGAGCACGGCGAGACCGGGACGGCGTGGATCGTAGGCGATCCGTACGGATCCGCCCGGTACGAGACGGGCCGGGCGGCGCAGCGGGGTGTGGCCGCGCGGGCGGGTCAGCACCAGCTCACAGGCCTCGACAGCCAGGGCGGCTCCGGGCCGGTCACCGGCGGGCGGCCCGGCGGCGGGCGGCCCGGCGAGGACCGGTCGGGCGGGGGCCGGCCGGGCGGTGAAGGAGAGCAGGGGCGCGCTGTCGAGCTCGCCGTGCGGATCGGACTCGGCGACCACGGTGGCGACCGCCGGCAGCCCTCGGCGGCGGACCCGGTGGCGCAGGCCCGCTTCGGCGGCGCACCAGAGCAGGAGTGCGCCGCCGAAGAGGGCCAATATCACGCCACCCGCCGTCGCCGTCGTCGACTCCACCCCGGCCCCCCAGCCCTGTCCACAGCCTGTGGACAGAGCTTCACAGCCTGGGGCCAACTAGGGGGAGATGTTCGGCGGCCACCCGGCGAACCGGGGGCAACGGTGCGGTGAACCGGGCAGCCGCGAATGCGTGCGGGGCCCGGGACCGCCGTTCCCGTCCGTCAGGCCGTGGGCCTGACGAACCCCTGCTCGGTGAGCAGCCGCAGCGACTCCGGCACCCGGTCGCGCAGCACCACCCGGTCCTCGCCCAGCAGCTGCGCGATCGCGTCGACGATCTCGCCCGCCGACAGCGTCCCGTCGCAGACCCCGACGAAACCAGCGCCCACCGTGTCCACCTTGGTGGCCCGCCGCATCCCGCGGTTGTGACGCAGGATCACATGCTCCGGGTCCTCCGCCCCGGGCGCGCCCACCTGCTCCTGGACCACCTCGTCGGCCAGCACGTACCGTGCCGCCAGCAGGCCCGCGTCGTCGTGCGCGCGCAGGAAGTCCTGCCGGTCGAACCACTCCTCGATGTGCGGGCCGAGCGGCTGCTCCACCGGGTGCGGCCACTCCTCCACCCGGACGGTCGGGCGCTCGGCGCCGCTCGCCCGCAGGGTGATCCAGCCGAAGCCGATGCCCTCGACCCGACCGGCCTCGAAGGCGTCCAGCCACTCCCCGTACCGGGCCTGGTAGTCGCCCCCGGGACCGCGGTGGTCACCGCCGTCGCGCAGCCACAGCTCCGCGTACTGGGCCACGTCCTGCACCTCGCGCTGGACGACCCAGGCGTCCAGTCCGGTACCGGCCACCCAGCCGGCCAGCCGGTCCCGCCAGTCCTCGCCCTTGACGTGCTGCCAGTTGGCCAGCAACTGGCAGTGGCCGCCCGGCTCCAGGTGCGCGGCGGCCGAGCGGACCAGGGTGCGGCAGAGGTCGTCGCCGGCCATCCCGCCGTCCCGGTAGGTGAACCGGCCCCCGGGCGAGATCACGAACGGCGGGTTCGAGACGATCAGGTCGTACCGCCGATCCCCCACCGGCTCGAAGAGGCTGCCGGCGGCGGTCTCCGCGTTGTCGAAACCGGACAGCGCCAGGGTCAGCTCGGTGAAGCGCAGCGCCCGCTCGTTGAGGTCGGTGGCGGTCACCCGCTGGGCGTGCCGGGCGGCGTGCAGCGCCTGCACGCCCGAACCCGAACCGAGGTCCAGCACCGAACGGACCGGCCGTCGCACCGTGATGTTGGCCAGCGTGGTGGACGCGCCGCCCACCCCGAGCACCAAGTCCTTGCGGGCCACGCCGTGCGCGGTCTCCCCGGAGCCGATGCCGCCCGCGCCGCCGACCGCGCAGCCCAGGTCGGAGACCACCCAGGCGTCCGAACTCGGCAGCCCGGCCACCTCGTTCGCGTACGGCCGGACGTCCACGGTGGCGCGCACCAGATCGCCGTCCGGGCGCAGCCAGCCGTCGGCGAGGCAGTCCTCGACCGGCAGGGCGGCGGCGGCCGCCCGGTAGGGCACGGGCTGCTGCAGCAGGAAGAGCCGCACCAGCGTCTCCAGCGGGCTGCCGCCGCGGGTCGCCCGCAGCGCGGGCACCGCCTCGCTGCGGGCCAGCGCCGCGTACCCGGTGGGCCCGAGCAGGTCCAGGCAGCCGTCGGCGGTGTACGAGGCGGCGAGCAGCGCCTCACGCAGTTTGGCGAGGCGGGTCGGGTCGAGAACGGGGCTACTGATCACCCCGCCATTGTCCCCCGCGCGACCCCCGGCACCCTCCATCCACCACCCCGCCCCCCGGGCGGCACCGCTCCAACACCGCCGCCCCCTCGGCGG
This sequence comes from Kitasatospora misakiensis, assembly GCF_042656005.1. NCBI lineage: Bacteria > Bacillati > Actinomycetota > Actinomycetes > Kitasatosporales > Streptomycetaceae > Kitasatospora > Kitasatospora misakiensis. The sequence continues at coordinate 51,620 of NZ_JBHSOF010000023.1, forward strand.
CTGGGGCCGAGGGGGTACGGAGTCGATCGATCGGGGCTCCGGAGTGCGGTGTAGTCCAGCCCGCCGAGGCGGGGTCAGCTCGCCGAGGCCGTGGGCGCCGGTGTGGCGGGCGTGGACGGTGCCTGGGTGGCGGAGGCGTCGGTCGCCGCCGGGCTCGCGCCGCCCGTGGCCCCGTCGGTTGGAGTGGCCGCCGGGCCACCCGTCGACGGGGAGGTCGGAGCGGCGGCGGCCGACCCCGGCTTGCACCCCTCCTGCTTGGCCATCGCCGCGCCCAGGTCGCCGCGCTGCAGCTTGCCCTGGGCCTGGGTGGAGAGCGAGGCGAGCTGCTGCACCTGATCGGCCACGCTGCGCAGCCCGTCGGCGAACTTCGCCTGGTCGGCGTTGGGCAGCGCGTCCAGCTTCTTCTGGACGTCCAGGTAGCCGTCGGCCGCCTTGGTGAGTTCGGTGACGGTGTCCTTCTGCAGGTTCGCGCCCTCGTCGACCTTGGGGGCGCCGGCGCCGTTGATGGCGGCGGCGATGTCCTGGTTGGTCTTGGCCAGTCGGCCGATGTCCGCCGAGAGGCGCTTCTGGAGATCGGCCGGAGCCTCGCCGGTCTTCACCTGGCCGGTGTCCGCCAGGGCGGTCTGCGCCTGGGCGATCGGATCCTTGGCCGCGCCGCACACGTTCGCCGCCCAGGACTCCAGCTGCTTGCTGTTGTCGTCGCCGCAGCCGACGGCGCCGAACGCGAGCAGCGCCCCGAGCACGGGTACGGCCAGCAGTCGCTTGTTCACCGGGAGAAGCCCTTTCGGTTTCGGTCGTCGAACTGCGAACCTACACGGCCGCCGCTCGACCCCCGATTCCCGTCCGAACCCGCCCTCCCGCTCGCCACTCCGCCGACCCGCTGCACCCTGAGGCGCCCGAACGTGCGCGGATGTGCCCTGATGTACGTCAGACCGTGAGCGCGTCCACCGAGACCGGCCAGCTCATCCGGATCAGACCGCCGCCGGTACCGCTGGTGACCTCCAGGTCCTCGACCAGGCCGGTAAGCACCGCGAGACCCAGGGTGTCCTCGTCCGGGTCGGCGTCGTCGCCGGCGGTCGCCGGGACGGTGTCGAGGCCCGCTTCGTCCTCGACCTCGATGAGGAAACGCTTCTCCTGGTCGACCAGCGCGACACGCACCGCGCCCGTCACGCCACCGCGCCGGTGCAGGCCGACCGCACGGGAGCAGGCTTCGCCGACGGCGAGCCGCACCTCGTCGAGCACCGACTCGTCGACCCCCGCCCGTCTGGCGACCGCCGCGGCCACCAGCCGGGCCGTCCGCACGTGTTCGGGAAGCGCGCTGAATCGAAGTTCGACGGTTGCCATCTCTTCCCCCTCGGGGTACTCCGACCGGAGCCGGGCATACGGGCCCGGCCCCTGCGGGCCGGCATCGGCCGGCCCGGGACGCCCGGACGGGCCGGGGCCGTGCGGCCCCGGCTCCCCGGACGCACAGGGATCGGGCGGGCCGGCCGCGGAGGGCCGGCCCGGCCTGGTCGGTCGGGTGTCGACTGATCAGTCGGTCGCCTGGACGGCGTCCTCGACCGAGTTGTGGATCGGGAACACCTTGGTCAGACCGGTGATCCGGAAGATCTTCAGAATGCGCTCCTGGTTGCACACCAGGCGCAGCGAGCCCTCGTGAGCACGCACCCGCTTCAGGCCACCCACCAGCACACCGAGGCCGGTGGAGTCCAGGAAGTCCACGCCCTCCATGTCGACGACGAGGTGGTAGCTGCCGTCGTTGACGAGCTCGACCAGCTGCTCGCGCAGCTTGGGGGCGGTGTACACATCGATCTCGCCGCCAACCTCGACGACCGTGCGGTCGCCGACTGTACGGGTCGACAGGGACAGGTCCACGGAACCTCCAGCACCTTGCCTTGCTACGTCATTGCGATACTCGGCCGGACGGCCGCCACCGCATGGTCGCCGCCCTGGGCACACCCAGCGAATGCGTGGCAAGCCTCGGCGCTGCGACCCCCGGCCGTACGGCCGTCACGGCCACATTCAACCACTTGTGACCATGACCGCACGATGGCTTAGGACGATTCTCCGTCACGCCGGTGACACACTGGGTCCCCATGCCGCCGCGTCACAGCCTGCCCGAGGCACTGCTCACGACCCTGTCCAACGCCCGTGAGCGGTCGGACCGGCTCACCCATACGGAGCACCTTCCCGCCCGGCCTGCCCGTTATGCGCCATGGCCCGACTGGATCCGGCCCGAGATCACCGCGTCCGCCGAGGCCATGGGTGTCCGGCAGCCCTGGGCCCACCAGGCCGAAGCGATGAATCTGGCCAAATCCGGTCAATCCGTGGTGATCGCCACAGGAACCGCCTCGGGCAAGTCGCTCGGGTATCTGGCCCCGGTCCTCTCCGACCTGCTGGACGGCACCGAGGCGCCCAACGGCCGCGGCGCGACCGCGCTCTACCTCGCACCCACCAAGGCACTCGCCGCCGACCAGCGCCGCCGGGCCGCGGAACTCGCCCCGCCCCGCGTCCGGGCCGCCCTCTACGACGGCGACACCCCGCCCGAGGAGCGGGAGTGGGTCCGCCAGTACGCGTCCTACGTCCTCACCAATCCGGACATGCTGCACCGGGGCATCCTGCCCGCGCACGCCCGCTGGTCCTCCTTTCTCAAGACTCTGCGCTACGTCGTGGTCGACGAGTGCCACGGCTACCGCGGCGTGTTCGGCTCGCACGTGGCCCAGGTGCTGCGCCGGCTGCGGCGGATCTGCGCCCGGTACGGCTCCTCTCCCGTCTTCCTGCTCGCCTCCGCCACCACCGCCGACCCGGCCGTCACCGCCCGCCGGCTGACCGGCCTGACCGCCGAGGCGGTCACCGAGGACGGCTCCCCGCGCGGCCCGATGGTCTTCGGACTCTGGGAGCCCCCGCTCACCGAGAACGTCGGCGAGCAGGGCGCGCCGGTCCGCCGGACCGCCACCGCCGAGGCCGCGTACCTGCTGACCGACCTGGTCGAGCGGGAGACCCGCACCGTCGTCTTCGTCCGCTCCCGGCGCGCCGCCGAACTCGTCGCGCTGCAGACCCAGGACCAGCTCGGCCGCCCGCTCGCCGACCGGGTCGCCGCCTACCGCGGCGGCTACCTCGCCGACGAGCGCCGGGCCCTGGAACGCGACCTGCACTCCGGCCGGCTGCTCGGCCTCGCCTCCACCTCCGCCCTCGAACTCGGGGTCGACATCTCCGGACTGGACGCCGTCCTCATGGCCGGTTACCCGGGCACCCGGGCCTCGCTCTGGCAGCAGGCCGGCCGGGCCGGCCGCGAGGCCCAGGGCGCGCTCGCCGTCCTGATCGCCCGGGACGACCCGCTGGACACCTACCTGGTGCACCACCCGGAGGCGCTGTTCGCCACCCCGGTGGAGGCCACCGTGCTCGACCCGGACAACCCGCACGTGCTCGCCCCGCACCTGTGCGCCGCGGCCGCCGAGCTGCCGCTTACCGACGCCGACCTGGAGCTGTTCGGGCCCTCGGCCGGTCCGCTGCTGCCGGTGCTGGAGCGCCGGGGCCTGCTCCGCCGTCGCGGCGGCGCCTGGTACTGGACCCGCCGCGAGCGGGCCGCCGACGCCGTCGACCTGCGGGGCAGCGGCGGCAGCCCGGTGCAGATCGTCGAGGCGCCGACCGGTCGGCTGCTCGGCACCGTGGACGCCTCGGCCGCCCACACCACCGTGCACACCGGGGCCGTCCACCTCCACCGGGGCCGCACCTACCTCGTCCGGGACTTCGACCTGGACAGCTCGGTCGCCCTGGTCGAGCCCACCGACCCGCCCTACACGACCTCCGCCCGGGACATCACCTCCATCTCCGTGCTCTCCACCGACACCACCGTCGACTGGGGCGAGGGCCGGCTCTGCTTCGGTTCGGTGGAGGTGGTCAACCAGGTGGTCGGCTACCTCCGCAAGCGGATCTCCACCGGGGAGATCATGGGCGAGAGCAAGCTGGACCTCCCGCCCCGCACCCTGCGCACCCGGGCCGTCTGGTGGTCGGTCACCGAGGACCAGCTGATCGACGCGGACATCCCGCCCGACCAGCTGCCCGGCGCCGCCCACGCCGCCGAGCACGCCTCGATCGGCCTGCTCCCGCTCTTCGCCACCTGCGACCGCTGGGACATCGGCGGAGTCTCGGTGCCGCTGCACCCCGACACCGGGCTGCCCACCGTGTTCGTCTACGACGGCCACCCCGGCGGAGCCGGCTTCGCCGAACGCGGCTTCCGGCGGGCCGTGCAGTGGCTGACCGCCACCCGGGCGGCGATCGCCGCCTGCGAGTGCGAGCGCGGCTGCCCGTCCTGCGTGCAGTCGCCCAAGTGCGGCAACGGCAACGACCCGCTCGACAAGGCGGCCGCCGTCCGGCTGCTGGACATCCTGCTCGCCGGCGCCCCACCGACCGCCGACCCGGCCGGACCGGCGGAGGCAGTGAGGGCGGAGGACGGCGCGGCGGGCGGTGCTGCGGGCGGTGCGGCGGCGGCCGGGACGGACGGGGAGCCGTCCGGCGAACCACCCCACCGGCCCACCGACCCGCCGACTGCGGCCGGCCCGACGGACGGGGGCCCGCCCGGGGGCTCATGAGCCCCCTCCGGCCTGGTCGGCCCCGCCCAGCGCGACGCGCGCCTCCTCGTCCGTCGGCGGGACCGCCGCCCGGAGCGGTCCGGCCCGGGCCCGAGCCCGGGCGGGACCGACCGACAACCGCAGCGGCAGCCCCGCGACCGGCACCTCCGCGACCACCTCCACGGCGTCCGCCCGGAGGTCGGCCGTGCAGGAGACCACGGTGGCCGCCTGCGCCGCCGCCACGGCCCCGGCCCGGCCACATCCGCCGTCCGCGTCCACCAGCAGCCGGTCGGCCGCCGCCAGCGCCGCCAGATCCGCGGCGGACTCCGCCCGGTGGCGGGCGCCCACCACCACGCCCATCGAGAGCGCGGCGGTGAACGCGACGCAGCCGAGCAGCACGCCCGCCAGCAGCCAGACCGTGGCCGAACCGGTGTCCGGCCGACGCCCGCGTAGCCTCGGTCCGGTCACGGGCCGACACCTCCCTCCGATCCCCGCAGGGCGTCCTCCCGGGCCGCGACGGCCGTGGCGCCCACCCGCACCGCGAGCACCTCCGCGAAGCGCCCCGGCGCCCCGTAGGGCGCGTCCACGGTGACCCGGACGGTGTCCGGCGCCAGGTCCACCAGGACCGCCGCCCCGGGTGGCGCGGCCGCCCGCGCCACCCCCACGGCATCGGCCTCGCCCCGCGCGGCCGCCCTGGCCCCCACGCGGGCCGCGTCGACACAGCGGAGTTGGGCGGCCGCCGCGAGGACGGCCCAGACCAGCAGCCCGGCCAGCAGCACCAGCGCCGGCAGCGCGACGGCGGTCTCTGCGGTGACGAACCCGCCGTCGCCGCGCCGTCGCCGCTGCCGTCGCCGCTGCCGCAGGCGCCGCCCCGACAGCGGGTCAGGTCGCATGGAGCGCCCGGTCCAGGGCCCCGGCCAGCGCTTCCAGCACGGCCGGGCTGGTCGCCACCTTGTAAAGCCCGGCCGCCAGGGCACACGCCCCGAGCGTCCCGACCGCGTACTCCGCCGTGGTCATCCCCGCGTCCGAACCACCGGCCCGGCCACGGCCCCGCCGCCGGACCGCGCGCCGGATGCGGCCCACCGGCCTCACCGGCGGGCGGCCCGCCCACGGACCGGCCACGACCACGGGCTTGATCGCCACGTTCATGCATGTCTCCTTGTTTCGAATCGACAAGAGTTCGCCGAACCGGCGACCCCACCGGCCGACTACGCCGACCGCACCGGCCTCACCGACCGACCGGCCCGTTCGGCGCACGGTCTGCGCGTCACATCGCCTGCGAAAAACGGGTGGTGAGCCCCACAACCACCGGGACGACACCGATCAGGACGAACGCCGGGAGGAAGCACAGCCCGAGCGGCGCCGTCGCGAGCACCCCCGCCCGGCGGACCCGGGTGTGCGCCGCCCGGACGGCCTCCGCCCGCCGGCCGCTCGCCAGCCCGGCGAGCGCCGTCGCCGCCGGGGCGCCGCTCAGGCTCGTCCGGACCAGGCACCGGGCCAGCGGCGCCAACGGCGGGTGCTCCTCCCCCAGCCGACGCCAGCAGAGCTCCGGTGGTGCTCCCAGGGCGAGTTCGGCCGCAGTCGACAGCAACCGGGGGCCCATGGGGGCGCCGAGGCTCCCGCCGACCGCCGCGACGGCCGCCGCCGGCGAGACGGCCGAACCGAGGCAGGCCGCCAGCAGCTCGGCGGTGAGCGGCAACTGCCGCACCAGCCGCGCCTCGTCCAGCACGGCCCGCCGTTCCGCCGGGGACCGCGCCCGGGGCAGCCACCGGAACAGCCCGGCCGCCAACACTCCACCCGCCACCAGGCCTGCCGTGCCCCCGAAGAAGGCCGCTACCCCGAGCCCGGCCCCCAGCGCCGTCGACGACCGCCGGACCCGCTCCGGCAGGGCGGGACTTCCTCGCACCGCCGGCCGACGCTGGCCCGACTGCCCACCGAACCGGCCGCCGAACCGCCACGGGCGGGACCGGTCCCCCGTGCCGAGCAGGGTGTCGGCCCTCCGGCGCGCACGCCACCGACGCCTGGCCGGACCCTCGGCCGCCGCAGCCACCAGCGCCGCCACGACACACACCATCGGGACGGCCCGCTCCACCACCCACGTCATCCGCACCCCACCTCCCACCGGGCCACCCTGGTGCGCCTCACGGCGCGGCCGTCCTCCCCCGCCACCGCGCGGGCCGGTACGTCCACCCGCGTCACCCCGACATCACCTCCCGTCGGAACGCCCCGCTTGGTCGGCCGGGCCGGGCCCGGTTCCGCGCTCGGGTTCTGGTGATCCCGCACCGCCACTCCTCGGGTTCGTCGGTGCCGCCACCGCCCGGCGACCACTCCGGCTCCCGGACCGGGGCGGCCACCAGCACGCCCTCGGCCGCCGTCCGGACGATCCGTGCCGTCCAGGCCAGGCCCAGCCCCTCCAGGGCCGCGCCCGCCGTGAGGGAGGCGAGCCCGGCGGGCGTGTGGAGCAGCACCTCCAGCGGTTGGGCACCGAGCGCCGCGCCGAGCAGCAGCCCGGCCAGCGGCAGGGCCGCCAGCACCGCGATCGTGGTGCGCGGCGCCGCGAGTTCGCCGGCGATCTCCTCCGCCAGCGCCCGCTCGACGCTCAGTGCCTCGGCCACCCCGTCCAGTCCGGTCGCCAGGCCCGAACCACCGACCGAGGCGACTTCCCAACAGGCGGCGACCGCCGCGGCCCCGCTCCCGCCCGGCCGTTCGGCGAGCAGCCGGAACGCCGCGGGCACGTCCGCGCCGTACCGACCCGCCGCGAGCCGGGCGATGGGCTCGACACCGATCCGCTCCAGCGCCACGCGGTCGGCGGCGAGCCGCGTGGTCACCAGGTGGAGGGCCTGTTCGGGCGTCGCCCCGCCGCGCAGCTCGCCCGCCAGTGCGGCGCAGAGCTCCACCACAGCGGCCGCCCGGTGCCGCGCCTCGACCGCCACCGCGCGCCGCAGCCGCCACCGCCGCACCGGCAGGACGGCCGGGAGCGCCGCCAGGACCGGAACGGGTGACGCCGTCGCCCACCCGGCCGCCAACCCGCCGGGCACGAGCAGCAGTTCGGGCGACCGCCGAACCGCCCGCCACGGCCCGCCCAACCACCGCGCGACCGCGGCCACCACCCGCGCCGCACTCCGACCGCCCGCGCCGACATCGTCCCCGCCGCCGCTGTCCCCGCTCGCGTCGTCCCCGCCGCCGGCCAGCACCGCGCCGGCCCGGCGGGCACCCGCCACCTGTCGCTGCAGCCCGTACCAGCCCGCCACCGAGACACCGCACAGCACGGGCCCCGACCACAGCACGACCCCATCGGTCACCAAGACCATCGTCTCCCTCGTCGTTCCGACCACCACGCCGCCCACCGCCCCTCGCCTGAAGACCACCGCGGCCCGAGGACCGGCGCCCGCCCGTCTCCCTTGGCGGGCGGACACCGCCCTCACCCACCGCACCGCCCCTCACCACCCGGTCCGCCACCGCGATCACCGCCCTTCACTCCGCGCTCCCTCCGCCCGCACCACGGCCCGAGGAGCCGCAACGCGACCACCGCGCAGCCGCCCAGCAGCAGCAGGAACGCCACCTCCACCGGCCCGGCCGTCACGGCGGCCCGTCCGCGAGCACGACACCCCGGGCGGCGAGCAGCCGGGTGAGCCGCGGCCGGCCGGGGCCCGGCACCATGCCGCCGTCCGCCGTGAACGTCACCGCGGGCGTGGTGACGGCGAGTCCGTGCCGGTCGCCGCCCAGGGTGTGGATCTCGGCGACCCGGCGCCGCCCGGTGCCCGGTTCGCGCACCAGGTGCACCACCAGATCGAGCGCGGCCCGGAGCTGGCTGTGCAGGGCCGGGCGGTCCATCCCGGCCAGCGAGCCGAGCGCCTCCAGCCGGACCGGTACGTCCGCCGCCGTATTGGCGTGGACCGTCCCGGCGCCGCCCTCGTGGCCGGTGTTGAGGGCGGCCAGCAGGTCGGCCACCTCGGCGCCGCGCACCTCCCCGACCACCAGCCGGTCGGGGCGCATCCGCAGTGCCTGCCGGACGAGGTCCCGCAGGGTCAGTTCACCCAGCCCCTCCTGGTTGGGCGGCCGGCCCTGGAGCCGCACCACGTGCGGGTGGTCGGGGCGCAGTTCGGCGGAATCCTCGGCGACAACGATCCGCTCCTCCGGACCGACGAGGCCGAGCAGGGCCGCGAGCAGCGTGGTCTTCCCCGTGCCGGTCCCCCCGCTCACCAGCAGCGAGAGCCGGGCCCGGACGACGGCGGCCAGCAGCTCGCCACCGCGCGGCGGGAGCGCCCCGCCCGCCACCAACTCGTCGACGGTGAAGGGCCGGGAGCGGCACACCCGCAGCGAGATGTGGGTGCAGCCGGCGGCGATCGGCGGCAGGACGGCGTGCAGTCGCGTGCCGTCCGGCAGCCGGGCGTCCACCCAGGGCCGCGCGTCGTCGAGCCGCCGCCCGGCCGCCGTGGCGAGGCGGTGGGCCAGTCGGCGCACCGCCTCGGCGTCGGCGAAGCGGATGCCGGTGGCCCGGCGCAGACCGCCGCCCCGGTCGAACCAGACCTCGTCCGGCCCGTTCACCAGGACGTCCGTGACATCGGGCGCGGCCAGCAGCCGGTCCAGCGGGCCCGCACCCACCAGTTCGGCGCAGAGCGAGCGCACGGTGTCGAGGACGTCGTCACCGCCGAGCGGCGGCCTGCCGGCCCGCAGGGCGGTCGCCACGGAGCCGGCCGTCGGCACGGCCCCGGACTCGGCCAGCCGCAGCCGGACGGCGTCGACCAGGGCGGCGGCGCGCTCCTCCCGCGCCGTCCGACCGTAGGGGTTCGGCTCGGGGCGCGCGCGGGCCGCCGGGCCGCTCCCGGGGCCCGGTACGCTCCGCAGCGCCCGCTGTTCGCGCGGCCCGTCGCTCCCGCGGGCCGACCCGCGTCCGCCGATCCGGTCACCGGCCCAGCCGTCGTCGGCCCGGCCTTCACCGATCCGGCCGTCACCGCCGGACGCCCCGGCGCCGCTCGTCCTCCGCAGACGCACCATCAGTACACACCCCCCTCGACCGCCGGCACCGTCGGCAGCACCTCGTCCAGGAACGCCGCGCAGAAGCGGGCGAGCGGCCCGCCCTCCCGGATGCCGGGCGGCACCCCCTGTTCGAGGTCGACGGCCAGCCCCGGCTCCGGATCCAGCACCCCGGCGAGCTGCATCCGCAGCCCCCGCGCGATCCGGTGCGCGGGGAGCCCGAGCGGCCCCGGCGGGCGCACCACCGCCCGCACGTCGTCGAGCCGCATCCGCACGGACGCGGCCACCCGGTCGGCGGCGGCCACCGCCCTCAGCTCGGCCGGCACCACCAGCAGCGCCGTGTCGGACTGCTCCAGCGCCTGCCCGGCCGCCGGATCCAGCCGCCGGGGCACGTCGACCACCACCAGGCCGCCGCGCCGCCGGGCGGCGGCGAGGACGCTGCGCATGGCCTCGGGCGGCACCGCGTGGGTGTCGCCACGGTCCCAGGACAGGCAGGAGAGCGTGCCGAGCCGCTTGAGCGCGGGCAGCGCCCGGGCCAGCTCGGCACCGCTGACCCGGCCCCGGGAGGCGGCGAGGTCCGGCCAGCGCAGGCCGGCCGCCGTCTCGCCGCCGAGCAGGATGTCGAGCCCGCCGCCGAGCGGGTCGCCGTCGACGAGGACGGTGCGCAGGCCCCGGCGCGCGGCGGTGACCGCGAGCGCGCAGGCGAGGGTGGAGGCGCCCGCGCCGCCCCGGCCGCCGAGGACGGCGACGGTGCGCGCGGGGGTGCCGACCCCTTCGACGGCGTCGGCGATCCGGTCGAGCAGCCAGGTCTCCGCCTCGGGCAGGAACAGCACGTGCTCCGCGCCGAGTTGGACGGCCCTGACCCACACCCCGGCGTCGTCGAGGTCCAACCCGAGCAGGAGCACCCCGGGTCTGCGGGGCAGCCCCGCGCACTGCGCGGCCCGGTCGTCACCGACCAGGACCAGCGACGCCTCCTCCCAGAGCTCGCGCGGCGGCGCGCCCCGGATCAGCCGCGGATCGGTGCCGGCCGCCGCGCAGATCCGCAGCAGGTGCTCGGCCAGGCCCTCGTCCCCGGTGAGGACGAGCGGCCGGGCGGGCTCCGGCCCGCCGGCGGTGGCGCGGTCGGTGATGGGCTTCGACATGGGCGGCTCCCCTGTCCCGGTGCCCGGCCGCGTACAGCGGCGGGGCACGGCTCCGATGGGTCCGGCAGTCGGCCGCGGGCCCGCAGGACGGGCCCGGCAACCGCTGCCGGGCATCACGCTGGACGGCGGTCCCGATTCCGTCCTCCGGGTTCCGATTCCCTGTGGACAACTCGGGGGCTGTGGAGGAAAACGTTCACCCGGACGGGGGGCTATTGGACAAAGAATTGACTATTCCGACTCACGGAGATGAACCGCCATACCTGGCGGGGCGGGATAGCGCGGCGCGCACCACGCGCTCACCGGGGCAGGTCCGAGCCCCATTCCGGAGCAGGTGGGGGCCGAACCCGGCCATGAGCAGAGCTCTACGGAGAGTGACGAAAACGGTGAGACGCCTCGGAGGGCCGACACCCCCCGTAGACACCGCCCGGGTCGCCCGACGGATCCGCCCGGCCGGCCGTTCAAGCCCTGAAAATGGCCCCGGACGTGCGACGACCCCCGCCGGGGGGGAGAGCGGGGGTCGTCTATCCACGGTCCGACTCGGGGGGGAGGAGCCGGACCGGGTTAGCACGGTCGCGAACGATCCGTGACTTCCATGGTGTACCCGAGCGGCCAGAAACACAAACCCGCACGCCCGCGAGTACGCCGAATGGCGGGCTGTTTTGCGGAGCCCTCTATCCTCGGTTCCCGTGGACACCACCGAGAACGCCGACGAGTACGCCGACGAGTCCCCGGACTCCACCGCCGCAGCCGCCGGAACCAGCGGGACTTCCGGGCCCGACGGGGCGGCCGTGACCGGCGCACGGCCCGGAGCGGCCGGCTCCGCGCCCACCGCGGCCCGCCCGACGGCCGCCCGGCCGCACCCGGCCGGTCCGCGCACCGCCGCCTTCTTCGACCTCGACAAGACCATCATCGCCAAGTCGAGCGCCCTCGCGTTCAGCCGTCCGTTCTACCAGGGCGGTCTGATCAACCGTCGGGCCGTCCTGCGAAGTGCGTACGCCCAGTTCGTCTTCCTGGTGGGCGGCGCCGACCACGACCAGATGGAGAAGATGCGGGAGTACCTCTCCGCGCTGACCCGGGGCTGGAACGTGCAGCAGGTCCGCGAGATCGTCGCCGAGACCCTGCACAACCTGATCGACCCGATCATCTACGACGAGGCCGCCTCGCTCATCGAGCAGCACCACGCGGCCGGCCGCGACGTGGTCATCGTCAGCAGTTCCGGCTCCGAGGTGGTGGAGCCGATCGGCGCGCTGCTCGGCGCGGACCATGTGATCGCGACCCGGCTGAAGGTCGAGGACGGCTGCTACACCGGCGAGATCGAGTACTACGCCTACGCCGAGAACAAGGCCGCCGCGATCCGGGAGTTGGCCGAGGTCGAGGGCTACGACCTGACCGAGTGCTACGCCTACAGCGACTCCTCGACGGACCTGCCGCTGCTGGAGGCGGTCGGCCACCCTTCGGCGGTCAACCCCGACCGGGCGCTGCGCAAGGAGGCGGTGGCCCGCGAGTGGCCGGTGCTGGTCTTCGACCGGCCGGTGGAACTCCGGCGGCGGCTCCCGGAGTTCTCGACGCCGAGCCGCTCGGTGCTGACGGCGGTGGCGGTCGGCACGGCGGTCCTGACGGCCGGGGTGATCTGGTACGCGGCCCGACGCCGCCGACCCGCGGCCTGACCGCCGGACGACCTCGACGGCGGTGCGGGTCCGCGTGCGGCTCCCGCCGCACAGACGTTGGACAAAACGGTCAAAAGCCGAAGACTTCTCTTTTCGGGTTCCCCTTTGCCCCGAAACGCGATACAAATGAAGCACGGCCCGCGAGACCCGGTCAGGACCGAAGAGGTCAAACCGACAACGCAGTTCAGGCCCCACGGACCGTGTGTACAGATAACCGAGCACCCACATGCAGCCGACCCGCTGTCGGGCCGCCGGACCAGACGAACGGGCAGGATCCCCGTCTGATCGGCACTTTCCGGTGCATGCATGGTCACCCGGCATCTGTACCAGCGGCGGCACCGAGCAGGATCAGGTGCCGCCGCATCCCGTTGTCCGGCGTACGCCCCCGGAGCACCGGCCCCGGGCCGCGCGGGCCCGGGGGCGCACCGCTCAGACCATGCCGCGCTGCATCGCCTCGCAGACCGCCGTACTCTCCCGCACCCCGAGCCGCAGCGCCCGGCCGCAGTGGCCGATCCAGGCCGCCAGCCCCTCCGGCGTCCCCGCCAGGTAGCCGGCCAGCGCCCGGCGATAGGCGTCCGTCCCCAGCTCCACCAGACCCACCTCGGCCGGGCAGATCGACTTGGGGTCGAGGCCTTCCGCGAGCAGCACGATCCGCTGGGCGGCACGGGCGATCAGGCCGTTGTACGCGCCGAACGGCCGCAGCGCCAGCAGTTCGCCGTGCACCACCGAGGCGACCACCAGGGCCGGCGTCCCGACGCCCTGGCCCTCCGCGCGGGCCACCAGCAGCCGGGAGAGCTGGTCGAGCCGGGCGGCGACCTCCTCCGGGCCGGGCGCCGCCGGCAGCGCCGGCACCGGCCCGTCCGTCACGGCCGACGGAGCGGCCGGGGACTGGTCCGCGGCGACGCCCTCCACCGGCTTCAGCTCCAGCGGGAACGGGTCGTCGGCACCCTCGCCGGCCTGGCGCGGCCGGCCCGCGACGGGATCGGCGTCGCCGACCGCCAGCAGGTGCAGCCGGGCCAGCACCTGGAGCGGCGAGTGCCGCCAGACGCTCAGCAGCTGGCCCGCCTCGGCGGCGATCCGCAGCGCGGCGCCCACCGCCCGGGCCTCGGGGTCGGCGCCGAAGTCGCTGCGCCGCCGGACCTCCTCCAGCGGCCAGTCCGCGCCGGCCAGCGCCGCGGAGGCGCGGGCGCCGCGCAGCGCCGACTCGGAGGTGACCTCGGCCGCGCGGCGGCGCATCACCCGGTGGCCGTAGAGGCGGTCGACGGCCTTGCGCACCTCGGCCACGGCGTCGGGCACCCCGGGGAGCTGGGCCAGCGGGGCGAGGGGATCTGTTCCAGTGCTCACCTACCCGAGAGTAATGAACCGGGCGCCCCTGCCGGAACAGCAACCTCGTATCACCCGTTCGAGGCAATCCTCAGTTCCCTCCCGCAAACGGCCCGAAACCCTGGATAGCATGGCTGCCGAAGACGATAACGATTTCCAACTCGGGAGATCATCGACCCCCTCGCGGACCGCGACCGCGACGGGTCCTGGAGCGAGAGCCGGAGTCCAAGATGAAGATCGCCTTCGTCGGCAAGGGCGGCAGCGGCAAGACCACGCTGTCCGCGCTGTTCATCCGCCACCTGGCCGCCGCGGGCCGCCCAGTCCTCGCCGTCGACGCCGACATCAACCAGCATCTCGGCCCAGCCCTCGGACTGACCGACGACCAGTCCGCCGCCCTGCCCTCGCTCGGCGCCCAGCTGCCCGGGATCAAGGAGTACCTGCGCGGCAGCAACCCGCTGATCCGCTCCGCCGAGGAGATGATCAAGACCACCCCGCCGGGGCGCGGGTCGCGGCTGCTCCGGATCGTCGAGGAGAACCCGGTCTACGCGGCCTGCGCCCGCCCGATCCCGCTCGACGAGGGCTCGGTGCGCCTGCTGGCGACCGGCGCGTTCACCGAGGAGGACCTCGGCGTCGCTTGCTACCACTCCAAGGTCGGCGCGGTCGAGCTGCTGCTCAACCACCTGGTCGACGGCCGGGACGAGTACGTGGTGACCGACATGACCGCCGGCTCCGACTCCTTCGCCTCGGGCCTGTTCACCCGCTTCGACCTCACCTTCCTGGTCGCCGAGCCCACCCGCAAGGGCGTCTCGGTGTACCGCCAGTACCGGGACTACGCGCGCGACTTCGGCGTCCGGCTGCGGGTCGTCGGCAACAAGGTGCAGGGCCAGGAGGACCTGGACTTCCTCCGCCGGGAGGTCGGCGAGGACCTGCTGACCGCCTTCGGGCACTCGGACTGGGTACGCCGACTGGAGCAGGGCGCGCAGCCGCCGCTGCGCGCCCTCGAATCCGCCAACCGGGCGGTGCTGGACGAACTGCGCGCGGCCGCCGACGCCGCGCACGACCTGCGGGACCCGCGCCGCTACACCGAGCAGGCCGTCCACTTCCACCTGCGCAACGCGGAGAGCTGGGCGAACGCCAAGGTCGGCATCGACCTCGCCACCCAGGTGGACCCGGACTTCGTGCTCGGCGACGAACCCGCCGCGGCCGGCGCGGCCGCCTGAGCGGAGCGGCGGAACCAAGGGCCGACACAAGGCCCCGGCACGGAGCAACCAGCGCAGCGACCACGGGCCGCGGTCCCCGAAACGGGGGCCGCGGCCCCTTCGCGTCCGCCCCGCCACCCCCGGGATGAGCCTCACGCCGCCGCCACCAGCAGATTCCCGTCCGTTCGACCACCACCCAATGGGGTGAACCAGACGGATATTGCCTGTCGCTCCGGATGACGCTGTGCAAAGCTCTCATTACCCTCGGTTTACCGAGTCTTGATGTTCCGCATCCGTCCCGATGCTCCTCGCCGTGGTCTGGCTCCTCCCAGCGCCCCGCCGAGCGACCACCGGGACCCCGATGGTCCAAGGCCCGACCGGTGACACCCGCACCCCCGGCCCGGCCGCACCATCCCGCCACACCGTCGCGACCCACGACAGCCGATCCGCTTCACCGAGCCCCGAGCGGACTCACCGCCGGACCTGACTGCGTTCGTTCCCCCGGACAGACGGGAAGACCCATGACCCTCGACATCTCCAGCGCCCCCATCGCCTCCGACACCACCGACCACGCCCCACCGGGCCGACGTCCCCGCGCCACCTGGGCGCTGGACCTCTCGGCCTCCCTGGTGGTCTTCCTCATCGCCGTGCCGTTCTCCCTCGGCATCGCCCTGGCCACCGGCGCCCCGCTCAGCGCCGGCCTCGCCGCGGCGGCCGTCGGCGGCATCGTGGTCGGACTCTTCGGCGGCACCCCGCTGCAGGTGAGCGGCCCCTCCGCCGCGCTCACCGTGATCACCGCCGGGCTCATCGCCCAGTACGGCTGGCAGGCCACCTGCGCCATCACGCTCGCCGCCGGCCTGCTCCAACTCCTGCTGGGCGTGCGGCGGGTGGCCCGCACGGCGCTGGCCGTCTCGCCCGCCATCGTGCACGGCATGCTGGCCGGGGTCGGCCTCGCCATCGCCATCGCGCAGTTGCACGTCGTCCTCGGCGGCTCCCCGCAGAGTTCCGCGCTGGCCAACCTGATCGCCCTGCCGAGCCAGTTGGCGGGCCCGCACCCGTCCGCCCTGGCGATCGGCGTTGTCACCGCCGCCGTCCTGCTCGGCTGGCCCAGGCTGGGCCGACTCCCCGGCCGGTACGGCGAGTTCGGCACCCGCCTGACCAAGGTCCCCGGCCCGCTGGCCGCCGTCGCCGCCGCCACCGCGCTCGCCGTCACGCTGGACCTGCGGCTCGACCGGGCCGATCTGCCCGCCTGGCAGCCGCACGACCTCGTCCCCGACCTCCCGCACGGCCCGCCCCTGGCCGTCCTCGGCGCCGTGCTGACCGTCACCGCCGTGGCGAGCGTCGAGTCGCTGCTCTCCGCCGTAGCGGTCGACCGGATGTCGCACCGCGCCGGGGACCTCGACCGCGAACTGCGCGGCCAGGGCCTCGCCAACATGGTCAGCGGACTGGTCGGAGGGCTGCCGATCGCCGGCGGCGCGGTGCGCAGCACCGCCAACGTCCGGGCCGGTGCGCGCAGTCGCTGGTCCTCGGTGCTGCACGGGGTGTGGGTGCTGGCCGCCGCGCTGGCCCTCACTGGCGGGCTGCGCCGGATCCCGCTCGCCGCGCTCGCCGCCCTGGTCCTGGTCGTCGGCCTGCAGATGGTGAGCTTCGCGCACATCCGGAAGGTCCACCGGCACCGCGAGTTCCCGGTCTACCTGATCACCGTGGTCTCCGTGGTGCTGTTCGGCGTCCTGCCGGGCGTGGCGCTGGGCACCGCGACGGCCGTACTGCTCGCGCTCTACCGGCTGACCCGCGCCCACGTCGACGTGCTGACCGACGCCGAGGGCGCGTTCACCGTGGAGACGCACGGTCCACTGACCTTCACCGCCGTGCCCCGGCTCAGCCGGGCACTGGCGGACATCCCGGCCGGCGTCGAGGTCACCGTCGTCCACGACGGGTCCTTCCTGGACCACGCCGCCTACGAGACGCTGCACAGCTGGCGCTCCGGGCACCAGGCGGGCGGCGGGCGCGTGTCGATGGTGACCCGCCGCCAGGACGACGAGGTGCTCGACCCGGACGGCACCGTCCGCGCCGGCAGCTCCCCCGGTCCGCACCGCTGCCGCGCCTGGACGCCCTGGGTCGGCCACCACTGCATCGAGCAGCAGGAGGACCCGCACGGCCGGCTGCTGGACGGGGTCCGGGGGTTCCAACTGCACACCGCCCCGCTGGTGCGGCCCGAACTGGCCCGGCTCGCCCGGGAGGGGCAGACGCCCTCGCAGCTCTTCCTGACCTGCGCGGACTCCCGGCTGGTCACCAGCATGATCACCAACAGCGGTCCCGGTGACCTCTTCACCGTGCGCAATGTCGGCAATCTGGTGCCGGCGCCGCACGAACCGGGCGCGGCCGACGACTCGGTGGCGGCCGCGGTGCAGTACGCGGTCGAGGTGTTGGAGGTCCGGTCGATCACCGTCTGCGGACACTCGGGCTGCGGGGCGATGAAGGCGCTGTTGGACGGGGTCCACGAGCAGCCCGGCCGGCCCACCCCGCTGGCCCGCTGGCTGCGCAACGGCCGCGGCTCGCTGGACCGGCTGCGCCGGATCCCGGCGGAGTTCGCCGACCGCCCGGTGGTCGACGTGACCGAGCAGCTCTGCATCACCAACGTGGTCCAGCAGTTGGACCAGCTGATGGCGAATCCGGCCGTGGAGCGGCGGGTCGCCGAGGGCACCCTGCGACTGGTCGGCATGTACTTCGACTTCGCCACCGCGCAGGCCTATGTACTCGATCGGGAGAGCGGCCGATTCGGCCCGGTCGAGGCGCTGGCACCGGCACCGGCACCGGCGGCGGCACCGGCCGGCGCGCCCGCACCCACATGGGCGCCCGCACCGGCCTCCGCGCCCGGCGGGCGAGCGTCCACCCCGCGCGGGGAGCGCGACACGCCCGAACGAGTGACTGAATTCGAACAGGTACCGGCCAGCGGTACCACCGCCGCGGATCCGGCCGGGGGCACGGGGAGTCCCGGCCTGGCCGCCTGAGAGCCGGGCCCGCGTCCAGCCGGGCGGGCCAAGGACGCGGGCCCACCACACCGCGCCGCCCGAGAGGCCTCCGACCTCGGGCGACCGTTCGATGACCGATCAAAGGTCTACACCATTTCCCCGGAGCCTCTTGTCAACTGACCTCTTCGCCTGGTGAGCTGTGCGCTGGGACACACGGGACAATCCCACGCACGGGAAACGACCCCGATCATGACTCATGAGGAGTGCGCGTTGAGCAACGAGAGCCTGGCCAACCTGCTCAAGGAGGAGCGGCGTTTCGCCCCGCCGGCAGAGCTCGCCGCAGCCGCCAACGTCACCGCGGCCGCGTACGCGCAGGCCTCCGAGGACCGCCTCGGCTTCTGGGCCGAGCAGGCCCGCCGCCTCACCTGGGCCGTCGAGCCCACCGAGACCCTCGACTGGTCCAACCCGCCCTTCGCGAAGTGGTTCGCCGACGGCAAGCTCAACATCGCCTACAACTGCGTCGACCGCCACGTCGAGGCCGGCCACGGCGACCGCGTCGCCATCCACTTCGAGGGCGAGCCCGGTGACGGCCGCTCCATCACCTACGCCCAGCTCAAGGACGAGGTCTCCCAGGCCGCCAACGCGCTGCTCGAACTCGGTGTCACCAAGGGCGACCGCGTCGCGATCTACCTGCCGATGATCCCCGAGGCCGTCGTCTCGATGCTCGCCTGCGCCCGCATCGGCGCCACCCACTCCGTCGTCTTCGGCGGCTTCTCCGCCGACGCCGTCGCCTCCCGCATCCAGGACGCCCGGGCCAAGCTCGTCATCACCGCCGACGGCGGCTACCGGCGCGGCAAGCCCTCCGCCCTCAAGCCGGCCATCGACGAGGCGCTCACCAAGGCCGAGGGCGTCGAGCACGTCCTCGTCGTGCGCCGCACCGGCCAGGACACCGTGTGGACCGAGGGCCGGGACGTGTGGTGGCACGAGATCACCGCCCGTCAGTCCACCGAGCACACCCCCGAGGCGCACGAGGCCGAGCACCCGCTCTTCATCCTCTACACCTCCGGCACCACCGGGAAGCCCAAGGGCATCCTGCACACCTCCGGCGGCTACCTCACCCAGGCGAGCTACACCCACCACGCGGTGTTCGACCTCAAGCCGGAGACCGACGTCTACTGGTGCACCGCCGACATCGGCTGGGTCACCGGGCACTCCTACATCGTCTACGGCCCGCTCTCCAACGGCGCCACCCAGGTCATCTACGAGGGCACCCCCGACACCCCGCACCAGGGCCGGTTCTGGGAGGTCGTCCAGAAGTACGGCGTGACGATCCTCTACACCGCGCCGACCGCGATCCGCACCTTCATGAAGTGGGGCGACGACATCCCCGCCAAGTTCGACCTGTCCTCCCTGCGGGTGCTGGGCAGCGTCGGCGAGCCGATCAACCCCGAGGCGTGGATCTGGTACCGCGAGCACATCGGTGGCTCCGAGGCCCCGATCGTGGACACCTGGTGGCAGACCGAGACCGGCGCCATCATGATCAGCCCCCTGCCCGGCGTCACCGAGACCAAGCCAGGCTCCGCCCAGCGCGCCCTGCCCGGCATCGCCGCCACCGTCGTCGACGACAACGGCACCGAGGTCGCCAACGGCTCCGGCGGCTACCTCGTCCTCACCGAGCCGTGGCCGTCGATGCTCCGTACCATCTGGGGCGACGACCAGCGCTACATCGACACCTACTGGTCGCGGTTCGAGGGCCGCTACTTCGCCGGTGACGGCGCCAAGAAGGACGAGGACGGCGACATCTGGCTGCTCGGCCGGGTCGACGACGTCATGCTGGTCTCCGGCCACAACATCTCGACCACCGAGGTCGAGTCGGCCCTGGTCGGGCACCCCTCGGTGGCCGAGTCGGCCGTGGTCGGCGCCACCGACGCCACCACCGGCCAGGCGATCGTCGCCTTCGTCATCCTGCGCGGCACCGCCACCGACAGCCCCGAGCTGGTCGAGGAGCTGCGGGCGCACGTCGGCCGCACCCTGGGCCCGATCGCCAAGCCCAAGCAGATCAAGGTGGTCGGCGAGCTGCCGAAGACCCGCTCCGGCAAGATCATGCGCCGCCTGCTGCGCGACATCGCCGAGGGCCGCGAAATCGGCGACACCACCACGCTGGCCGACTCCACGGTGATGAACCTCATCCAGGCCCAGCTCCCGCCGGCGGGCAGCGAGGGCTGAACGCGCCGAGTGCGGACGAGGGTGCCCGCCGAGCGGTCGTGACCGCCTGCGGACACCCTCGTCTCCGGAGCACGCCCGGCGGTCAGCCCTCGCCGTGCTCGGCGATCAGGGTGCGCAGGGTGTCGTACGCGCTCTGGACCAGGCCGCGACTGCGCAAGGGCAGTCCGCCGGCCAGGACCGCCAGCCCCACCTGGGCCCGGGGGCTGAACCCGACGAAGGCGGTGGACCGGCGGGTGGCACCCGCGTGGTAGATCACCTCATCGGCTCCTCCGGGCCCGTTCTCCCCGGGATCCGCGTCCCCTGAGGACAACGAGGCCGGCGCGGTCGGCGCGGGCACCGTCGGCGCCGGCAGCGCCCGGTGGTTCCACCCCAGGCAGATCCGCGGGCCGCCGCGCCGCCCGCCGGTGCGGGGCCGCCGCACCTCGTTGAGCGCCGTCCGCAGCACCACCGAGTCGGCCTGTTCGGGGAGCGGGACGGCGTCCAGCGCGAGGTGGGCCTGGAGGTAGCGGAGCATGTCGTCCGCCGTGGAGCGGAGCGCGGCAGCGGCCGGCAGGGCGGGCAACCGGAAGGACGGCACCCGGCGACCGCGCCGGTATCCGGCGTCCTCCTCCCGGCCGGGGCCGCAGGAGGTGTCCATCAGGCCGAGCGGCCCACAGACCCGGGCGGCGAGCAGATCGTCGTACCGCTGCCCGGCCGCGTTGGCCAGCAGCAGACCGAGCAGGCCGCACCCGAGGTTGGAGTACCGGACCTGGGCGCCCGGTGTGCCGCGCACCGCCGTCCGGGGCAGCGCCCGCAGCAGGTGGGCCGGGCCGAAGGTGGCGTAGGGGTGGGTGAACCAGCGCGGGGCCTGTCCCGGCACCACCCCGTCCGGCAGCCGGGGCAGGCCGGAGGTGTGGGTGGCGAGGTGGAGCAGGGTGATCGGGCGCTCCTGCGGGTAGCCGGGCGCCGCGTCGGCGGGCAGGTAGCGGTCGATCGGGTCGTCGTAGCGGACCTCCCCGCGGGCCGCCATCTCGGCGAGCAGCAGGCCGGTGAACGTCTTGGTGACGGAGCCGAGTTCGAAGCGGGTGTCGGCGCGGACCGGGTGTTCGGTGGAGCGGACGGCGTGGCCGCGGCAGGCGACGGTCCGCTCGTCGCCGCGGATCACCACGACGGCGGCGCCACCGCTCGGGGCGGCGGCGTGGAAGAGCGGGCGGAGCAGGCGGTCGAGTTCGGGGCTGGGCGGGCGGTACAGCGGGGCATTCATCGGACGGCGCTCCGGCGGCGTAGCCGCGAGGGATGCGAGCGGACGGATAAGAGGGGCGGTCTGGGCATGGTGGCGCCTCCACACGGGGCGGGCAACGGACTCCGAGGTGGAGCCTTCGGGGATCGGACAGGGGGAACGGACATCAGGGACGGGGCTCCGGAAGCGCGGTTCCAGGAACAGGCTCCGGAGGCGCCCGGGCCCTGCGATCGACGATAGGGAGCCGTTCACCCGTCTGCATGCCACCGACTCCGTTCGGGTGCCGATCAGCCGTACGGACGGGTGCACAACAGGCCGTCGAGGCTTAAGTCCTGAAGTATGACAATCCGGATGTCACCTTCCCGTTCCCAGTACACTGTCAATGACGCATCAGGAAGCGCGTCACAGGGCGAGCCGGGAAGTCTGGTCGGCAATGCACCACCGGTGCATCTCCGTACACCGTCCCCGCCCCCAGGAGGCCGCGCGTGGCCAGCCAGCCGCCCGTCCACGAGCCGACGACCCGACGCCGCCAGCTCCTCGGCAGGCTGTCCCTCCCCGAGCGCACCTACATCACCGACGCGCTGCGCACCGAAACGGTCGGCGGCGTGCTGCTGCTCGCCGCCGCGGTCGTCGCGCTGATCTGGGCCAACGTCTGGCCGGCCGCCTACGAATCCGTCCTGGACTACACCGTCGGCCCCTCCGCCCCGCTCCACCTGGACCTCACCCTGGACGCCTGGGCCAAGGACGGGCTGCTGACGATCTTCTTCTTCGTGGCCGGCATCGAGCTCAAGCGCGAGTTCGTGGCGGGCGAACTGCGCAGCCCCAGCGCCGCGGTGCTCCCCGTGATCGCCGCCGTCTGCGGTGTCGCCCTGCCCGCGATCGTGTTCGCCCTCGCCAACGCCGGCCCCGGCGGGCATCCGGGCGGCTGGGCCATCCCGACCGCCACCGACATCGCCTTCGCGCTCGGCGTGCTCGCCGTGGTCGGCAGCCACCTGCCCTCGGCGCTGCGCGCCTTCCTGCTCACCCTCGCCGTGGTGGACGACCTGATCGCGATCCTGATCATCGCGATCTTCTACAGCTCCGGCATCAAGTTCTGGGCGCTCGGACTGGCCTTCGCCGGACTGGTGCTGTTCTGGTTCCTGCACCGGCGCGGGGCCCACGGCTGGTACCTGTTCGTGCCGCTCGCCTTCGTGATCTGGGCGCTGATGCACGAGAGCGGCGTGCACGCCACGGTGGCGGGCGTCGTGATGGGCCTGCTGCTCCGCTGCCACCGGGAGGGCGACGAGGAGCACTCCCCCGGCGAGCACATCGAGCACCTGGTCCGACCGCTCTCGGCCGGAATCGCCGTACCGGTGTTCGCGCTGTTCGCCGCCGGGGTGACGATCTCCGGTCCGGCGCTGCGCGAGGTGTTCACGCAGGCCACCCCGCTCGGTATCGTGCTCGGCCTGCTGGTCGGCAAGACCGTGGGCATCTTCGGCGGCACCCGGCTGACCGCCCGCTTCACCCGCGCCGAGCTGAACCCGCAGCTCAAATGGGCGGACATGTTCGCCGTCTCGGTGCTGGCCGGGATCGGCTTCACGGTCTCCCTGCTGATCAGCGAGCTGGCCTTCCCCGACGACCCGGCCCTCGCCGACCGGGCCAAGGCGGCCGTCCTGGTGGGTTCGCTGCTCTGCGCGCTGATCGCCACCGTGCTGCTGAAGCTGCGCAACCGGCACTACCGCGAGCTGTGCGAGGAGGAGGACCGCGACCTCGACGGCGACGGCATCCCCGACGTCTACCAGCTCGACGACCCGGCCTGGCAGGCCCGCACGGCCCGTCAGACCCCTCAGGCCCGACAGGCGCAGCAGACGACGCACCCGGCCGACGAGGGTCCCGGGGAATCGCATTGAGCCGCCGCGCCCGGAACACGTCCCCCGCCGGGGGCCCCGGAGTGGTGTCCGCTCCTCCGGTAGGGGCATGATTCTGAACTGTCGACAGTCCACCGACGCCGCCGGGCCAGACCCGGTCCCCCGGAAGAGCCCGGGAGCCGCACCGTGCGGCGGCGTCACCCGCCGCACGGCCGAAGAGGAGAATCGCTGATGCCCGCAGGAGCCGCAGACCCGTCCAGCAACGGCCGGGCGCCCTACGAGGGCGAGCGTTCGGTGGGGCAGCTGTTCGCCGCGGCCACCGCCGACCTGTCCGCCCTGGTCCACGACGAGATCGCGCTCGCCAAGGCCGAGATCCGCGCCGACGTCAAGCGCGGCGTCTCCGGCGGCGTCTCGCTGGGCGTCGCCGGCGTGGTGGCGCTGGCCGCCGTGCCGATGCTGAGCGCCGCCGCGGCGTTCGGCATCCACGCCCTGGGGCTCTCGCTCGGCTGGTCGTTCCTGATCGTGGCCGGCGCGTACCTGCTGCTGGCCGTGCTGCTGGGCCTGCTGGCGCTGCGTTCGTTCAAGAAGATCGAGAAGCCGGTCCGGACCATTGAGGGCGCGCAGAAGACCGCCGACGTCCTGAAGAACGCGCGGCCGCGTCCCGCCACCCAGGAGGAGATCGACCGCGCCCTGGGCCGCATCCCGTAGCCCCGGCCGCCGCGTCCGGACACGCCGCAAGACACTCCGCAAGACACGCCGCCGGACAGACGACCGGACGCGTGCCCGTGCCGGGCACGTGTCCGGCGCGCGGATGTGACACGCTCTCGGTATGTCGCTCGACCAGAAGCCCGTGCCCGCACAGCCGTCCGCCAGCTCCGGCGACACCGTCCCCGGCGGCACCGTCCCCGGCGGCACCGTCCCCGGCGACGGCGTCCCCGGCGGCACCGTCCCCGGCGACGGCGTCCCCGGTGACGGCGGCGACTCCAACGGCACGCCCGGCGCCGCCTGGGACGTCCGGCAGGCCGGGCCGTGGACCCACCGCGACCTCGCCGCCAACGGCGCCCGGTTCCACATCGCCGAGCTCGGCGAGGGCCCGCTGGTCCTGCTGGTGCACGGCTGGCCGCAGTACTGGTGGGCCTGGCGCCACCAGCTGACCGCGCTCGCCAAGGCCGGCTACCGGGCCGTCGCCCTGGACCTGCGCGGCATCGGCGGCAGCGACCGCACCCCGCGCGGCTACGACCCGGGCAACCTCGCGCTGGACATCACCGGGGTGATCCGCTCCCTCGGCGAGAACCGGGCGCACCTGGTCGGCCACGCCTCCGGCGGCACGCTCTCCTGGGTGGCGGCCGTGATGCGGCCCTCGGTGATCCAGAGCCTCACCGTGGTCTCCGCCGCGCACCCCCGGGACCTCCGCCGGGCGCTGCTGACCGACCGCCGGCAGATGGCCGCCTTCGAGCACGTGCTGAGCTTCCAGCGGCCGTGGATACCGGAGCGCCGCCTGGTGGCCGACGACGCGGCGCTGGTCGGCCGCTACCTGGACGCCTGGACGGGCCGCAACCAGTTGGACCGCGCGGCGGTGGCCGCGTACCGGCAGGCGATCCGGATCCCCAGCACCGCGCACTGCTCGATCGAGCCGTACCGGTGGCTGCTGCGCTCGATGGCCCGGCCGGACGGCATCCAGTTCGCCCGCCGGATGAAGAAGCCGATCACCGCGCCGACCCTGCACATCCAGGGGGCGGCGGATCCGGTGCTGCTGTCGCACACCGCGCTGGGCGGCGGCGAGTACGTGGCCGCGCCGTACCGCTGGCGGCTCATGCCCGGGATCGGGCACTTCCCGCACGAGGAGGCGCCGGAGCAGTTCACCGCCGAGCTGCTGGACTGGATCGGCCGACACAACGACTGAGACGGCGCGGGGGCTGGGACGGCGCAGGGGCCGAGGCGGTACGGGGGCCGACGCCGCGCAAGGGCCGCGGAGTGGGAAACGCGGAACGGGACACAAGGTCCCGGCGTCCGAACGGGGGAACCGGAGCGAAGGTCCCAACTCCCCCGAGATGACGTTCATATGACAAACGCATAGGCCACGTTGATAGCCCGACGGGCGGTTACCCCCGTCGGCCCAGGGGCATCCATTGCGGTATGACCTGGATGCCCGATCGCGGCAGCGCCCCGCGCGGCCGACAGCACAGCAACAGCTCGCAGCGTTCCGCCCACCGATCCGAGTGGGCGGACGACCACGGCTTCGACAGCGGCTACGACGGCGGCTTCGACGGTGCGGACGGCCACCCCCGCTCGGCGCAGCGCCGGCTCGGCATCCCGCGGATCCTCGGTCGGCGCGCCCGTTGGGTGGGCGCCCGGCTCCGCCGCGACACCTGACCCGCCGCCCGCCACCCGCCACCCGCCACCTCACAGGCTCACGCAGGCCCACCGCAGGCCCACCGCAGGCCCACCCCATGCTCACCGGCTCACGCGGGCCGGTGGGCCGCCCGGGTCAGAGCGCGCAGCCCTGGGTGTCCACCCGGGCCGAGGCCCCGCTGCCATGCTCGGCGTCCTCCCGCACCTCGGCCGCGGTCAGCACGTACCCGGTGTCCGCACTGTCCAGCGACTTGGCGAACACCATCCCGTACACCTGGCCGTCCGGCGTCAGCAGCGGGCCGCCGCTGTTGCCCTGGCGCACCAGCGAGCGCACCGAGTAGACGTCGCGGACGACCTGGCCGCGGTGGTAGATGTCCGGGCCGTTGGCCTGGATCCGGCCGCGGATGCGGGCCGGCTGGACGTTGAAGGCGCCGTTCTCGGGGAAGCCCGCGACGATCGCGCTGTCATTGGTCTTCGCCTCGCCGGCGAAGGTCAGCGCCGGCGCGTTCAGCTTGGGCACGTCCAGGACGGCGATGTCGCGCTGCCAGTCGTAGCGGACCACCGTCGCGTCGTAGAGCTGGCCGACCCCGCCGATCTGCACGGTCGGCTCGTCGACGCCGCCGACCACGTGGGCGTTGGTCATCACCCGGTGCGGGGCGTAGACGAAGCCACTGCCCTCCAGGGTCTTGCCGCAGGCGGTGGCGGTGCCGACGACCTTGACCAGGCTCTGCCGCGCCTTCGTCACCGCCGGGCTGCCGGCCAGCGCCGGGTCGGGGGTGTCGACCTCGGTGATCGGCTCGTGCTCGAAGGGGTTGAACACCTGCGGGAAGCCGTTGCGGGCGAGCACCTTGGAGAAGTCCGAGAACCAGTTGGGCGCGTCGGAGGGCAGCGTGTCCTGGACGCCGCTCAGGATCGCCGAGGTGCGGACCTGCTTGGAGACGGTCGGCAGGGACGTCCCGGCGAGCGCCGAGCCGATCAGCCAGGCCACCAGCAACATGGAGATCACGTTGACCACGGCGCCGCCGGCGGCGTCCAGGGCCCGCGCCGGGCGGCGGTCGATGTGGCCGCGCAGCTTCCAGCCGAAGTGCGTGGTGATCGCCTGGCCGATCGCCGCCAGCACGATCACCACCACCACGGCGATCACCGAGGCGGTCGTCCCGGGGCTGAGGTGGTCGAGCAGCAGCGGCAGCAGTTGGACGGCGAGCAGGCCGCCGCCCAGGAAGCCGAGGACCGACAGCACGCCGACCACGAAGCCCTGCCGGTAGCCCGACACGGCGAATCCGATCGCGGCGGCGATCAACAGCACATCCAGGACATTCACCCGGACACCCTCCCACGCCGGACCACCCGGCCGGGTGGACGACCGACGAATCCGACCGCCGCCGTCCGGTTCACTTCGCCCCGGCGTCGCGGCCGAGCACCGCGCGGGAACGTTCCTGGTCGCCCTGCACGAGGTCCAGCGCCTCGTCCGAGAGCTCGACGATCCGGTCGGCGTCCCACGGGCGCTCCAGCCCGCTGTGGTGCAGCACCCGGTCGATCACCCCGGCGGTGAAGCCCCAGACCAGCCGGCCGCCGACCGCGAAGGCCGGCCCCATGTGCCCGGACGGGTGCCGCAGCCTGGCCCGGTTGGCCGGGTCGGTCAGCTCCTCGATCGGCACCCGGAACACCGCGCCGGTCTCCCCCAGGTCCACCGGCCGGACCGGCGACTCCTCGCGCCACCAGCCGAGCACCGGGGTCACCACGAACCGGCTGACCGGGATGTACAGCGCGGGCAGCGTCGCGAACACCTGCACCCCGTCCGGGTCCAGGCCGGTCTCCTCCCAGGCCTCGCGCAGCGCCGCCGCCACCGGCCCGGGCCCCGCCGGGTCACCGTCCTCCGGGTCCAGCGCACCGCCCGGGAAGGACGGCTGGCCGGCGTGCGAGCGCAGCGAACGCGCCCGTTCGATGAGCAGCAGGTCCGGCCCGGACGCGCCCTCGCCGAAGAGCATCAGCACGGCGGCCGCGCGGCCGCCCTCGTCCGGCGGCAGGAAGCGGCTCAGCTGCTCGGGCAGCACCCGCTCGGCCGCGTCCCGGACCGGCTCCAGCCAGGTCGGCAACCCGTCCCGTTCGACCGCCCGCACCGCCCCCAGGCCGCTCACTCGGCCACCGCCAGGTCGGCGACCTCGCCGTGGTGCGCGGCGGCGTCCGCGCGGGCGGCGGCCTCACCGGGGAAGTCGGCGGGCGGGCGCAGCCGCTGGCCCGGCTGTCCGCCCATCTCGTACTTCAGCAGCTTCTTCGCCTTCTCGGGATCGGTCACGCCCTCCCCGTAGGAGGGGCAGAGCGGGGCGATCGGGCAGGCCCCGCAGGCCGGCTTCTGGGAGTGGCAGATCCGCCGGCCGTGGAAGACCACGCGGTGCGAGAGCATCGTCCACTCGGACTTCGGGAAGATCTCCGCGACCGCCGCCTCGACCTTCACCGGGTCCTCCTCGGCCGTCCAGCCGAACCGGCGGGCCAGGCGGCCGAAGTGGGTGTCCACGGTGATCCCGGGGACGCCGAAGGCGTTGCCGAGGACGACGTTGGCGGTCTTGCGGCCGACCCCGGGGAGGGTGACCAGGTCCGCCAGCCGGCCGGGGACCTCGCCGCCGAACTCGTCGCGCAGCGCGATCGAGAGGCCGATCAGCGACTTCGCCTTGTTCCGGAAGAATCCGGTCGGCCGGATGATCTCCTCCAGCTCCGCCGGGTTCGCCGCCGCCATGTCCTCCGGCGTCGGGTACTTCGCGAACAGCGCCGGTGTCGTCTGGTTCACCCGCAGGTCGGTGGTCTGCGCCGACAGCACGGTGGCCACCAGCAGTTGGAAGGGGTTCTCGAAGTCCAGCTCCGGGTGCGCGTACGGATACAGCTCCGCCAGCTCCCGGTTGATCCTCCGCGCCCGCCGCACCATCGCCAGCCGTGACTCGGGCTTGCGCGCCCCGACGGCCTTCCCCACCGGCTGCCCCGCAGACGCGGTCGTCCGGACCTTGCTCTCTGCCATGCGTGAAGGCTACGCCGGACGACCGCGCTCCTGCGGCGGATCGGCCAGGACCGTTCGCTCCGGTGACCGATGACCGATGACCGATGACCGACCGACCGCGGCGGGGATGGCACCGGCGCGCGCGACGGCAACGGCGGCGCGGGCGCGAACCCGCGCGCCCGTCAGCCGTGGAACAGCGCGTCCACGTCGCCGTAGCCGAGCGCACCGGCCGGCTCCGTCAGGACGCCGGACCCGAGCAGTTCGGCGGCCGCCCGGCGGGCGGCGGTGTAGGCGAGCTGCGTCAGGGCGGTGCCCACGCTGATCCGGCGCACCCCGGCGGCGGCGAGTTCGGCGACGCTCGGCCCGCCGGCCACGGCCATCGCGTTGACCGGCAGCGGCGAGCGCGCGCAGAGCGCGGCCAGCGCGTCGAGGTCCAGCAGACCGGGCACGAAGAGGCCGTCCGCGCCCGCTGCCGCGTACGCCTCAGCGCGGACGAGCACGTCGTCGAGCCCGCCCAGCCCGAACAGGAAGACGTCCGTCCGGGCGTTGACCAGCAGCTCCGGCAGGCCCGCCGCCTCCGCCGCCGACCGCGCCGCACGCAGCCGCTCGGCCTGCTCGGCCACCGTGAACAGCGGGCCGCCGACCGCCGTCGAGTCCTCCAGGTTGACGCCGACCGCGCCCGCCCCGATCAGGGCCCGGACGGTCTCGGCGACATCGGCGGGCGCGGGCCCGTAGCCGCCCTCGGCGTCCACGGTGACCGGCAAGTCGACGGCGGCGACGACCCGGCGGGCGGCCTCGACGGCCGTCGCGCGGTCGAGGCGCTGGCCGTCGCCCCGGCCCAGCGACCAGGAGAGGCCGCCGCTGGTGGTGGCGATCGCGTGGGCGCCGGCCGAGGCGATCACGGCGGCGCTCCCGGCGTCCCAGGCGTTCGGCAGGACGAGCACGCCGTCCGCGACCAGCGCCCGCAGCCGCTCGGCCCGCGCGCGGAGGGTGGACGGCGGGAGCGGGGTGGACGTGGTCATGAGGGGTCACCGGCTTTCGGTTCGGGAGGACTTCGGAAAGGTGTCGGGCGGACTTCGGGAGGTGTCGGGCAGAGCTCGGGAGGTGCCAGGCGGAGTTCAGTTCGGGAGGACTTCGCCAAGACTTCAGGCGACGCACCCGCCGCCGCCGGCGGCTACGCGACGTCGTCATCCTGCGGCCGACAGGCGGGCGCCCTCCACTGATTAAGCTGAGACCGAATCCTGGGCCGGAGCGGGAGGGAGGGCGGGCCTCGATGCGGAGCGAACTCACGTTCTCGACGGACGACCTGGCACGGACCAGGTTCGCCGTCTCCCCCATGTGGGAGGTGGTGACCAGCCTCCGGGCGCTGGCCGGACCGGCCGTCCCCGCGCTGCACAGGCCCTGGGCCGCGCAGGTCCGCCCCGCGGCGACCGCCGCCGGGCCCGCACTGCGACGGCTGGCCGCGCTGGTCCCGGCCGTCGGCCACCTGCCGGACTTCCTCACGCCCGTCCCCGCCACCGCCGCCCCCTCGCTCGCCGAGGAACTGGCCGTGATCGCCGCGACCCCGCCCGGCCAGGTCCGGGCCGACCTCGACCTCATGGCCGCCGAGCGGGGCGGCCGGCTGCCGGCCGTGCTCGAACCCCTGCACCGCGACCCGGTCGGTCGGCTGCCCCTCCTGACGGCCGACATCGAGGCGTACTGGGAGTTCGCGCTGGAGCCGCACTGGGCCAGGATCCGTGCGCTGCTGGACGCCGACGTCCTGCACCGCGCCCGCCTGGCGGCCGGGCACGGCCCCGCCCGCGTCCTCGACGACCTGCACGAGACGGTCCGCTGGGACGGCGGCGCACTCCGCCTGGAGCAGCGGCACTGCGCGGTCCAGCGGCTGGACGCCGGGGCCGGTCTGGTGCTGGTGCCGTCGGCGTTCGCCTGGCCCCGGGTGCTGACCCGGACGCTGCCGCCGGATCCGCCGCAGCTCGCCTATCCGGCGCGCGGTGTCGCCACGCTCTGGGAGTCCGGTCCGGCCGCCGACCCCGCGGAGGCGCTCGCCGCCGTCCTCGGGCGTTCCCGGGCCCGGCTGCTCGCCGAACTGGACGCGCCGGCCTCCACCACCGAGCTGGCCCGGCGCACCGGGCTCTCCACCGCCGGGACCTCCCAGCACCTCACCGCCCTGCGCGCGGCCGGGCTGACCAGCGCACAACGGGCCGGACACGCCGTCCTGCACGCCCGTACCGCCGTCGCCGACGCCCTGCTCGCCGCGGACGCGGCCGGCCGGGTCGGCTGACCCCCGCCCGCAGCCCCACCAACGGGCCGAGCCGACGGCCGGGCGCGGCGGCCAGGGCGGTTCCAGCGGTACGAATGGCCCCGCGCAGCATCCCTCGACACACCCCCTCCTCATATGATCGGAGCGACATGCGCCATGCTTGGTGATGCAGAGCACTGTACGAACTTGTGCCGGAGGGCTTGACGGCCGGCCGGCCGAGAAGGAGGAAGCACGTGGACGACGTTCTGCGGCGCGCCGCACTCTTCGCGGCACTCGACGACGAACAGGCCGGCGAGCTGCGCGCTTCCATGACCGAGGTGACGCTCGCCCGCGGCGAGTCGCTCTTCCACGAGGGCGACCCGGGCGACCGGCTGTACGTCGTCGCCGAGGGCAAGGTCAAGCTGCACCGTGCCTCGCCGGACGGCCGCGAGAACATGCTCGCCGTCCTCGGCCCCAGCGAGATGATCGGCGAGCTGTCGCTGTTCGACCCGGGCCCGCGCACCGCCACCGCCAGCGCGCTGACCGAGGTCAAGCTGCTGGGCCTCGGCCACGGCGACCTCCAGCCCTGGCTGCACGCCCGTCCCGAGGTCTCGATCGCGCTGCTGCGCGCCATCGCCCGCCGCCTGCGCCGGACCAACGACGTGATGTCCGACCTGGTCTTCTCCGACGTGCCCGGGCGTGTCGCCAAGGCCCTGCTGGACCTCTCCCGCCGCTTCGGCGTGCAGTCCGAGGAGGGCATCCACGTCGCCCACGACCTCACCCAGGAGGAGCTGGCCCAGCTGGTCGGCGCCTCCCGCGAGACGGTCAACAAGGCGCTCGCCGACTTCGCCGGCCGCGGCTGGCTGAAGCTGGAGGCCCGCGCGGTCGTCCTGCTGGACGTCGAGCGGCTCTCCCGCCGCTCGCGCTAGTCCGCGACGGCGGGACGGCTGGACGGCTGGACGGCTGGACGGCTGGACGGCTGGACCACAGTCGTCCGAGCTCCGCACGGCACCCGACGCCGGCATCCGACACGGCATTCGAAGGGCCCGCACGCTCCGGCGTACGGGCCCTCCGTGCGTAGGGACCCGGCGGTCAGTCCGGGATGAGCCCGTGCTCCCTGAGGTACTGGAGCTGGGCGCGGACCGACAGCTCGGCAGCCGGCCACAGCGCGCGGTCCACGTCCGCGTAGACCCGCTCCACCACCTCGGCCGCCGTCCGGCAGCCGGCCTCGACGGCGGTCTCCACCTGGGCCAGCCGGCCGGCCCGGTGCGCCAGGTAGTAGTCCACCGCGCCGAGCGCGTCCGCGAGCACCGGCCCGTGGCCCGGCAGCACCGTCCTCACGCCGTGCTCGGCGGCCATGCCGTGCAGGTGGCGCAGCGAGTCGAGGTAGTCGCCGAGCCGGCCGTCCGGGTGGGCGACCATCGTGGTGCCCCGGCCCAGCACGGTGTCCCCGGTGAGGATCGCGCCGTCGGCGGGCAGGTGGAAGGTGAGGGAGTCCGAGGTGTGGCCGGGGGTGGCGACCACCCGCAGGTCGAGGCCGCCGACGTCCAGGCGCTGGCCGTCCGTGAGGCCCTCGGAGCCGAGCCGGTGCGCCGGGTCCAGCGCGCGGACCTCCGTGCCGGTCAGCTCGGCGAACCGGGCCGCGCCCTCGGAGTGGTCGGCGTGCCCGTGGGTGAGCAGGGTGAGCGCCACCCGCTTGCCCTGCTGCTCGGCGGTCTCGATCACCCGGCGCAGATGGCCCTCGTGCAGCGGGCCCGGGTCGATCACCACGGCGAGCTCCGAGCCCGGCTCGGAGAGCAGCCAGGTGTTGGTGCCGTCCAGCGTCATCGGGGACGGGTTCGGCGCCAGCACGCAGAGCGCACGGGGGGTGGCCTCGCCGCCGATCGCGGCGGCGGGGTCACCCGGCAGGAGTCCGCTCACCGGCGGTCCTCGCTCTGTCGGTGCAGCAACCGGCCCGGCAGCGCCCGGACGAGGGCGCGCTGGGCCACCTCGGCGAAGCGGACGGAGCCGATCTCACAGGCCGGTTGGCGGGAGGGCAGGCGGCGGGCGGGCATCTCGGGTGCCGTCCGGCGAGCCACGTCGTTGTGGGTCATCGGGCGTCGGTCCTTTCCTCTTGCGGTGAGCTCACGGTTGAGCTGATCACCTGGGGGCAGTTGGTTGGCGGATCGGGAGTTCCGGACAGGGGGCGGGGCGGGGCGCGGTCAGCCGACGCGCTCCTCGGGGAAGCTGCCGTCGATCGTCAGCTCGTCGTACCCCGGCCAGCGGACGGTCAGTCGTTCGCCGTGCACCTCGGCGCGGCCGAGCACCGGTTCCAGCGAGCGCCCCGCCGCCACCCCCAGCGCCTCGGCGGCGCTGCGCACCGGCAGCAGCTCGCGCAGCACGGTGACGGTGGGCGGCAGCATCCCGAACCGGCCCTCCTCGTAGCCCCTGATGGCCTCGGCCGGGGTGAGCCAGGCGACCCGGTCGGCCTCGCCGACCTCGCGGGCGGCGTCCTGTCCGGACGGCAGCGCGGCGACGAAGAACCAGGTGTCGTACCGGCGCTCCTCGAAGGCCGGGGTGATCCACCGGGCCCAGCCGGCCAGCAGGTCGCTGCGGAGCAGCAGCCCGTGGTCGCGCAGGAAGTCGGCGAAGGAGAGCTCGTGGGCCTCCAGGGCGGCGCGCTCGGCGCTCCAGTCCCGGGGCTCGGCGACGTTGTCGGCGTCCGGACCGGCCAGCAGGACGCCGGCCTCCTCGAAGGTCTCGCGGACGGCGGCGCAGACCACAGCCTGCGCGGTCCGGGCGTCCACGCCGAGCCGCTCGGCCCACTCCCGCGGGCCCGGACCGGCCCAGCCGAGCTCGGCCTCGGCGTCCCGCCGGTCGACCCCGCCGCCCGGGTAGGCGTACATGCCGGCGGCGAACGCCATCGACGGGCGGCGGCGCAGCAGGTAGGCCTCGGGGCCGGCGCCCGCGCCGGTGTCGCTGTCGCTGTCGGCGTCGCTTGCGGCGTCGCTGCCGGCGTTGCTGTCGGTGTCGCGGAGCAGCACCACGGTGGCGGACGGCCTGGGCACGGGCGGGGTCAGCTCACCCGCGTCGGCCGCCCTGATCCGGGCGGGCCAGCCGGGCGGCATCGGGAGCGTCGTTGCTCGCTGGTCCATGCCCGGATGCTAAGCGCCCGGGGGCGGGCTTGGACAGGGGTGATCGGTTGTCCGGCCCGCTCCCGGCGGTTCGTCCCACGACACACGGACGCCCCGGACCCCGCGGACACCCCGGACGCCGTACGGGTCCAGGGGTGTCCGGGGCAGCCGGGGCGTCCGGGGCAACCGGGCGGGCGGCGGGGTCCGGCCGGTCAGGCTCCGGCGCGGACGCGGACCTGGACCTCGACCTCGACCGGGGCGTCCAGCGGCAGCACGGTGACGCCGACCGCGCTGCGGGCGTGCATGCCCGCCTCGCCGAGCACCTTGCCGAACAGCTCGCTCGCGCCGTTGATCACACCGGGCTGGCCGGTGAAGTCGGGGGCGGAGGCGACGAAGCCGACCACCTTGACGACCTGCTCGACCAGGTCGAGGTCACCGATTGCCGACTTCACGGCGGCCAGGGCGTTCAGCGCGCAGATCTGCGCGAGCTCCTTGGCCTCCTCCGGGGTGACCTCGGCGCCGACCTTACCGGTGTTCGGGAGCTTGCCCGCCACCATCGGCAGCTGGCCGGAGGTGAAGACGAAGTCACCGGTGCGCAGGGCCGGCACGTAGGCGGCGACCGGGGCGGCCACCGGCGGCAGGGTCAGACCCAGCTCGGCCAGCTTCTCCTCGACCTTGCTCATGCCTGCTTCTCCCGCTTGAAGTAGGCCACCAGCTGCTCCGGGTTCGGGCCCGGTACGACCTGGACCAGCTCCCAGCCGTCGTGGCCGAAGTTGTCCAGGATCTGCTTGGTGGCGTGCACCAGCAGAGGTGCCGTCATGTATTCCCACTTGGTCATGGCCAGACTCTAGACGTTCCGCCCCGGCGAACGGCCCCGGTCCGCGCCCGGGCGTGCTCGCGTGTGTGAGGTGGACCACAAACCGGGCATGATTCAGGTCCGGCCCCCCGGGTAGTCCCGGCATCCGGCGCGGTCCCTGGTTACCCTCGCGGGAGGGCACCTGCGTGGTGCCGGCCCTCGGAGACGGACGGAGACGGAGCGTGGCACGCACCCCCGGCCAGGCGGCCCGGCGCGATCCCGACTGGGAGGGCGTGCGGTTGCACGTGGTCAGCGGCAAGGGCGGGACCGGGAAGACCACCGTGGCCGCGGCGCTGGCACTGGCGCTCGCCGCGGAAGGCCGCCGGACCCTGCTGATCGAGGTGGAGGGCCGGCAGGGCATCGCCGAGCTGTTCGGGATAGCGGCACTCCCGTACGAGGAGCGCCGGATCGCCACCGTCACCCCGGCGCAGCTGGGCCTGCCGGCCGACGGCCCGACAGGCGCCGCCGGCGGCACGGGCGGGGCCGGCGGGACGGGCGGAACGGGCGGCTCCGGTGGTGGCGAGCTGCACGCGCTCGCCATCGACACCGAGCAGGCCCTGCTCGAGTACCTCGACATGTTCTACAAGCTCGGCCGGGCCGGGAAGGCGCTGCAGAAGGTCGGGTTCGTCGACTTCGCGACCACCATCGCCCCCGGCGTCCGGGACGTGCTGCTGACCGGCAAGGCCTGCGAGGCCGCCCGCCGCAAGGGCCCGGACGGCCGGCGGACCTACGACGCGGTGGTGATGGACGCGCCGCCGACCGGTCGGATCACCCGGTTCCTGAACGTCAACTCCGAGGTGGCCGGCCTCGCCCGGATAGGGCCGATCCACAGCCAGGCGCAGGCCGTGATGCGGGTGCTGAAGTCGGCGGAGACCGCCGTCCACCTGGTCACCCTGCTGGAGGAGATGCCGGTCCAGGAGACCGTCGACGGCTTCGCCGAGCTGCGCGAGGCCGGTCTGCCGGTGGGCGGCGTGCTGGTCAACATGGTCCGGCCGCCGGTGCTGGACGCGGCGGCGGTGGCCGCGGTGAGCGGCGACCACCGCGAGGAGGTCGCGCTGGCCCTCGGCGAGGCGGGTCTCGGGGGCCGCTCGCGCAAGCCGGAGACCGTCCGGGCGGCGGTCGATCCGCTGATCGACCCGCTGCTGGAGCAGGCCAGGGAGCACGCCGAGCGGGTGGAGCTGGAGCGCGCCCGGCGCGCCGACCTGCAGCACCTGAAGCTCCCGACCTACGAACTTCCGCTGCTGGGCGAGGGTGTGGACCTGGGTGCGCTCTACCGGCTGGCGGGCGAACTGAAGCGTCAGGGGGCAGCGTGAGCGGGCGGACCGGTACGACCGGACGGAACGGCGCGGGCGGCACGGGCGGGACGGGCGGACCAGGTGGCGCGGGCGGGGCGGGCGCCGGCGGCAGCCGACTCGCCGTGGACGAGCTGATCGACAGTCCGAAGACCCGGATCATCGTCTGCTGCGGCTCCGGCGGCGTCGGCAAGACCACCACCGCGGCGGCGATCGGCCTGCGGGCCGCCGAACGCGGCCGCAAGGTCGTCGTCCTGACCATCGACCCGGCCCGCCGACTGGCGCAGTCGATGGGCCTGACCGAGCTCGACAACACCCCGCGGATCGTCAAGGGCGTGACCGGCGACGGCGAGCTGCAGGCCATGATGCTCGACATGAAGCGGACCTTCGACGAGGTCGTGCTGAACCACGCCGACCCCGAGCGGGCCCGCGCGATCATGGAGAACCCCTTCTACCAGTCCCTGTCGGCCGGCTTCGCGGGCACGCAGGAGTACATGGCGATGGAGAAGCTCGGCCAGCTGCGAGCGGCCGAGGAGTGGGACCTCATCGTCGTCGACACCCCGCCGTCCCGGTCCGCGCTGGACTTCCTGGACGCGCCGAACCGGCTCGGGTCGTTCCTCGACGGCAAGGTGATCCGGATCCTGACCGCCCCGGCCAAGGTCGGCGGCCGGTCCGCGATGAAGTTCCTCAACGTCGGGATGGGCCTGTTCACCGGCACCCTCGGCAAAATCTTCGGCGCCCAGCTGCTGACCGACGTCCAGACCTTCATCAGCGCGATGGACTCGATGTTCGGCGGCTTCCGGGAGCGTGCGGACCGCACGTACCAACTGCTCCAGGCGCCGGGCACGGCGTTCCTGGTGGTGGCCGCGCCGGAGCGGGACGCGCTGCGCGAGGCGGCGTACTTCGTGGACCGGCTGGCCGCCGACCGGATGCCGCTGGCCGGGCTGGTGCTCAACCGGGTGCACGGCACGGGCGCCCCGCAGCTCACCGCCGAACGGGCGCTCGCCGCGGCCGAGGCGCTGGAGGAGAACGGGTCGGAGCACGCCTCGCCGGCCGCCGAGCTGCTCGCGGCCGGGCTGTTGCGGCTGCACGCCGAGCGGATGCAGGTCATGGGGCGCGAACGGCGGACCCGCGACCGCTTCGTCTCGGTCTACCCGGACGTGCCGATCGTCGAGGTCGCCGCGCTGCCCGGGGACGTCCACGACCTGGAGGGACTGCGGACGATCGGCGAGCGGCTCAGCGGGTCGGCCGACTGAATCCGGCCGACCGGGCCCGCGCAGGGATCACTGGTCACCAGTCATTGCGCACCGGTCATTGCGCGCCGGTCCGGCCCGGGCCGTCAGCCCGGGCCCCCGACCCGAGCCCCCCGACTCGGAACGTCCGGTGCGGGGACTCAGCCCGCCTGGGCGTAGTCCGTCAGTATCACGCCGGTGGCCAGCGAGGTCTCGTACTCGGTGCGGGCCGTCTCCAGCAGTCGCCGCCACGAGATCACGGTCGGCCGACGGCGCAGCAGCGCCCGGCGCTCCCGCTCGGTCATCCCGCCCCAGACCCCGAACTCCACCCGATTGTCCAGTGCGTCCGCCAGGCACTCCGTGCGCACGGGGCACCCGCTGCACACCGCCTTGGCGCGATTCTGCGCCGCCCCCTGGACGAACAGTTCGTCCGGATCACTCGTGCGGCAGGCGGCCTGCGCACTCCAGTCGTCTACCCAGCCCATGCCGGCGCCGTCCTCTCCCGAATCGAGGCTCCCCCACGGCGGCAACGGCATATTCACCGTTGCCAGTTGAGGACGTTACGGAAGAACGACAGCTTGCAACAGCCCCTTCGGGCTCAATCTCGAATGACCCAATTGGACTATGGGTGGCGATCAGCTCACTCGTTGGAGTGATCGCAGGTCGCGAGCCTTGCCAAGGTCATGAGCGCCACTCTCGCCACGCGGACCGTCACACAGTGCTACCGGACACAGGCGTGCAGCCGCCGACAGCTGCCCCAAAAACGTGCCAGCAGTAGACAATTCGGGCAATTCTCATCACTCACAAGAGTGACCGATGCTGACGCAGCGAAGCTGTCGCAAGCTTGTGACAAGCGTAGGCGAACACCTGCCCCGGTGTGCGGCATTCGGCAACGTAGGGTTCTCCCATGGCACCGAAGCGCCCCCAGGCACCCCAGCCCCCAGGCAACACCGGAGCTCCGCGCGGCAAGCGCCGCGGGTCACCGCTCGACTACGCGGGACACGGAGTGAAGTTCCTGGGGGTCAGCGTGCTGTCCGGAGTACTGCTGGCGGGCATGGCCCTGCCCGCCGTCGGCGCGCTCGGGCTGACCGCCAGGAACACGGCGGAGGGCTTCTCCAACATCCCGGACGACTTCAAGACGCCGCCGCTCACCCAGGCGACCCAGATCTTCGACGCCAAGGGCGGGCTGATCGCCAAGGTCTACGAGCGCGACCGGACCGTCCTCGCCGCCGACCAGATGTCGCCGTACATGCGGCAGGCCCAGGTCGACATCGAGGACGCGCGCTTCTACGAGCACGGCGCCGTCGACCTCAAGGGTGTGCTCCGCGCGATCAGCAAGAACGCGGAGAGCGGCACCGCCTCCCAGGGCGCCTCGACGCTGACCCAGCAGTACGTGAAGAACGTCAACGTCGAGAAGGCCGGCGACGACCAGGCCGCCGTCCTGGAGGCCCAGCGCAAGACCCTGGGCCGCAAGATCCAGGAGCTGAAGGTCGCCATCAAGTTGGAGGAGGACCTGACCAAGGACCAGATCCTCACCAACTACCTCAACATCACCTTCTACGGTCACCAGGCGTACGGGATCGAGGCCGCGTCCCAGCGGTACTTCAGCAAGAGCAACAAGGACCTCACCATCGCCGAGGCCGCCACCCTGGCCGGCCTGGTGCAGAACCCGTCGCAGTACGACCCGGTGCGCTTCCCGGACAACGCGGTGAAGCGGCGCAACGTCGTGATCGACAAGATGGTCGAGAACAAGCACGTCACCGCGGACCAGGCCAAGGAGGCCAAGGCCGCCCCGCTGGGCCTCAAGTACAAGGACCCGCAGAACGGCTGCATCACCGCCCAGGCGGGCATGGGCTTCTTCTGCGACTACGTCCGGCACGTGGTCAAGCAGGACCCGTCCTTCGGCAAGAACGCCGCCGAGCGGAAGAAGTTCTGGGACCAGGGCGGTCTGAACATCTACACCACCCTCGACCCGGACAAGCAGGCCGCCGCCCAGGCCGCGGTCACCGGCAGGGTCAAGGTCACCGACCCGGTGTCGGCCGCCGCGACCATGATGGAGCCGGGCACCGGCAAGATCCTGGCGATGGCCCAGACCCGCCCGTACGGCCTGGAGCCGTCCAAGAACCAGACCGTCGTCAACCTCAACGTCGACGCGGCGATGGGCGGCGGCAACGGCTTCCAGCCCGGTTCGACGTTCAAGCCGATCATCGCCGCGGCCGCGCTCGAGAACGGTATGGCGCCCACCAAGCCGTACCCGTCCGAGAACCGCATCGAGTGGCCGACGATGAAGACCTGCGAAGGCACCTGGAAGAACACCTACAAGGGCAACGAGCGCTACGTCCCGAACGAGAGCAAGAGCGAGGTCGGCCCCTACGAGCTGAAGCAGGCGATGGCCCTCTCGGTCAACACCTACTTCGTTCAGATGGAGCAGGAGATGGGCCTCTGCCCCGTCAAGCAGATGCTCGACAAGCTCAACATCACCACCACCGCCTCCGGCGCCAAGCTGGAGGTCGTGCCCTCGATCACCCTGGGCACCAAGGAGATGTCGCCGCTGACCATGGCGAACGTCTACGCGACCTTCGCCGCCCGCGGCAAGCACTGCACCCCGATCGCGATCAACAAGATCAGCACGGTCGACGGCAAGGACGTCAAGGTCCCGCAGACCACCTGCTCCCAGGTCTTCTCCGAGCAGACCGCCGACGCGTTGAACACCGTCCTGCTCAACGTGACCGAGAAGGGCACCGGCGCCACCCTCGGTCTGGAGGACGGTCGCCAGATCGCCGGCAAGACCGGTACCACCGACAAGAAGAAGGCCGCCTGGTTCAGCGGGTACACCCCGCAGCTCGCCACCGCGGTCTGGATCGGCGGCCCGACCGGCGGTGTCGAGATGAAGAACATGAAGATCGGCGACACGTACTACGGCGCCGACGGCGTCTTCGGTGCCACCGGCCCCGGCCCGATCTGGAAGATGGCCATGGACGGCGCGCTGAAGGGCTCCCCCAAGGAGACCTTCCAGACCATCGACATCCCGGACCCGGCTCCCAAGCCGGACCCGAACGCCAGCCCGGGTGCCACCGCCCCGGCCACCGCGCCGGCCGGCGACCCCAACGCGGGCGGCAACCCGCCGCCGCCGGCCAACCCGAACCCCGGCGGCCCCGGCACCAACGCGGGCGGCGTGATCGGCGGCGGGTTCACCTTCCCGCCCGGCGTGATCGGCGGCGGGAACGGCGGCGACGGGAACGGAAACGGGCGCGGCCGCCACTGACGCCGCTGAGGCCACTGAGGCCACTGAGGCCACTGAGGCCACTGAGCGGACGTCCCACCGGACGCGACGAGGGGCGCCCCCCGAGCATCGAGCTCGGGGGGCGCCCCTTTTGCTGCTTGGCTGCTGTTGCCGGCCTGCTGCTGCTTGGCTGCTGCTGCGTCGCGGCTGACCGGCGGTGGGATCAGCCGGCGAGGGCGGCCTTCACCACGGCGGCCACCCGGCCGCCCTCGGCCAGGCCCTCGACCTGCGGCCGCACCAGCTTCATCACGGCGCCCATGCCCTGCGGCCCGACCGCCCCGCTCTCGGCGACGGCGGCGGCCACGATGGCCGTCAGCTCCTCGTCGGACAGCTGCTTCGGCAGGTACCCGGCCAGCACCTCGCCCTCGGCCACCTCACGGGCGGCCTGCTCGGCCCGGCCTGCGGCACCGAACGCCTCGGCGGCCTCCCGGCGCTTCTTCGCCTCCCGGCCGATCACCTTCAGCACCTCGGCGTCGGTGAGCTCGCGCTTCGTCTTACCGGCCACCTCCTCGCTGGTGACGGCGGAAAGCGTGAGCCGGATGGTGGACGAGCGCAGCTCGTCCCGGTCCCTGATGGCAGCCGTGAGGTCCTCCTGCAGCTGCTCCTTGAGCGTGGTCATGGGCCCGAGTCTCCCACCTGCGAGGTTCCGGTGCCCACCATTAACCCCGGACCACGTCTGCCCCCTCCTGGCGCCCTTCCCTCTCCGCCGATAACCTCTTAAAGTGGTTACATGATCGACGAGCGAGCACCGGGCCTGGTCCTGCACTCCCCCGGCGGGACGCGGTTCCACTTCGACCCCGGCGCGCTCTGTCTGGAACTGCTGCCCACCGGCGGCCCCGGCCCCTACGCCCGTTACGAAGTGCTGCACCGGCCGTCCGACCTGGAGCACTGGCTCGGACAGTCCCGGCTGGGGCTGCCGCCCGGCGCCGTCCGGATCAGCGACGACCAGCTCGCCGCCGTCCGCACCCTGCGGGACGCCCTCTGGCGGCTCACCGCGGCCCGCGCGCGCGGCACCGGCGCACCTGCCATCACCGCCGACCACGCGGTCCTCAACCGGGCCGCCGCCCGGCCGCCGCTCGTCCCGCAGATCGCCCCCGACGGCACCGCGGCGGCACCCCTGCCCGGCGACGGCGAGCAACTCGCCTCCACCCTCGCCCGCGACGCCATCACCCTGCTCACCGGCCCGCACGCCGACCGGATCCGCGAATGCGGCGCCGACGACTGCTACCTCCTCTTCGTCGACACCTCGCGGCCGGGGCGGCGACGCTGGTGCTCGATGGAACGGTGCGGCAACCGCCACAAGGTCCGGGCCCTGCGGGCCCGGCGCGAACAGCACGAGGCATGACCGCGCCCCCTCCCCCGTCCGTCCCTCCCTCCGACCCCGTACGCCCACCGACAGTTCACCTGCTGATCCACCGTCTGAGAGCATGGACCGATGCGACCGCTGTACTCCGTTCCCCTCGGAATCGCCGCCACCGGCGCCGCCTGCCTCGCCTACTCCGTTGGGTACGAGGTCCGTTCCTTCCGCCTCCGCCGGGTCGAGGTCCCGGTCCTCCCCCGAGGCGCCCGCCCCATCCGGGTACTGCAGGTCTCCGACATCCACATGGTGAGCGGCCAGGGCAAGAAGCAGCGCTGGCTGCAGAGCCTCGCCGGCCTGCGGCCCGACCTGGTCGTCAACACCGGCGACAACCTCTCCGACCCGGACGGCGTCCCGGCCGCCCTGGACGCACTCGGCCCGCTGATGGAGTTCCCCGGCGTCTACGTCTTCGGCTCCAACGACTACTACGGCCCCGCCCGCAAGAACCCGGCCCGCTACCTCCAGGCGATGCGCACCGGCGCCCACGGCATGAACAACCCCGACGGCAGCGCCCGCCGCGGCATCACCGGCGCCGTCCACAACCCCTGGGAGAAGCTGCGCGACGGCTTCGACGCGGTCGGCTGGCTCGACCTCACCAACACCCGGGGCCGCCTCACCGTCGGCGGCCTCGACCTGGAATTCACCGGCCTGGACGACCCGCACATCCGGCGCGACCGCTACAGCGAGGTCGCCGGCGGCCCCTCCCCCGACGCCGACCTCTCCCTCGCCATCGTCCACGCCCCCTACCTGCGGGTCCTCGACGCCTTCACCGCCGACCGCTACCCGCTGATCCTGGCCGGCCACACCCACGGCGGCCAGCTCTGCATCCCCTTCTACGGCGCCCTGGTCACCAACTGCGACCTCGACGCCAAGCGGGTCAAGGGCCTCTCCACCCACCAGGCCGGCGGCCGCCGCTCCTACCTCCACGTCTCCGCCGGCTGCGGCACCAACCGCTACACCCCCGTCCGCTTCGCCTGCCCCCCTGAGGCCACCCTCCTCACCCTCACCCCGACCCCCCACTGACCCACCCACCCCGCTCGCCGAGAAACCGGATTTCGTCTCTCGGCGAGCGTCCGGTAGAGTTCTACTCGTCGCGAAGGAGACGGAGCGACAAACAGAAAGACCGGGGTGTGGCGCAGCTTGGTAGCGCGCTTCGTTCGGGACGAAGAGGCCGTGGGTTCAAATCCCGCCACCCCGACCCAGTGCAGGGGCCCTGCCGGAGAAATCCGGCAGGGCCCCTGTCGTTGTTGCCCCCTGCCTGAGTGATTGACCCTCAGGAGTTCGGGGGGACAGACGCGATCGCGACACGTGGGGCCGGGACACATGGCTGTGTCCCGGCCCCACTTCGTATCCGCGCCGGGGGTGAGGTGGGGTCAGGGGGTGGGGGTGGTGGTGAGGAGGATTGTGCAGGCTGGGGGGCCGGGGGGTTGGTGGAGGGTTAGGTGGACGCGGTGGCCGTGGGTGGGGTCGGGGGGGAGGGGGGTGGCGTCGAGCAGGCAGGGTTCGTCCAGTTCGACGTAGTGGCGGAAGTCGCACTCCATGGCGATGGCCGTGACCGGGGTCGGGTGGTGGAGGGCCTGGGCGGCCTGGCGGGCGGCGTCCAGGAGGAGGAGGCCGGGGGTGTGGTCGACCGGGTGGTCGAAGTGCGTCGGGTGGTTGGTGTCGACCCGTAGTTGCCAGCGGTGGGCGCGGTCGGTGGCGGCGAGCAGGACCTCGTGGGGGGTCTCGCGGCCGGCCAGGGTCGGCGGGATGGGTGTGGGGAGCGGTAGGGCTCGCGCCATCATCTCGGTGGGGTCGCCCTTGTCGCCGCGCAGGCGTCGGTAGATCGCGGGGGTCTGGACGGTGAAGCGGGTCCGTGCGGTGGCGATCGGTTCGCCGGCCCGGCTGACCACGTAGGCGAGGGTCAGGGCGGCCACCCGGTTGCCGCGGCGGAGCACGTCCTCGCAGACGACGTCGATCTGCACCTCGTCGTGGCCGGCCGTCCGGCAGGGTTCGCCGGGGGTGCGCTGGCGCGGGACGGCGGCGGACGCGCCCGCGCGCAGGCCGCCCGGGAGGAGCGCGTAGCCGAAGTGGTCCCAGATCAGCTGGTGGCCGAGCGGGACGTCGAAGGCGACGTGCGAGAGCAGTGGGAAGGTCTGCCGGACCGTCTCCACCAGCAGCATCGG
Organism: Kitasatospora misakiensis; assembly: GCF_042656005.1. Taxonomy (NCBI): domain Bacteria; kingdom Bacillati; phylum Actinomycetota; class Actinomycetes; order Kitasatosporales; family Streptomycetaceae; genus Kitasatospora; species Kitasatospora misakiensis. Next base: position 95,638 of record NZ_JBHSOF010000023.1, read on the forward strand.
GTCGTGCTGGCCGTCGCGGACGCCGTAGGTGCGGTGGTCGCGCGGCCAGCGGGCGGTGATCCGGAAGGAGTTCTCGGCCGACTGCTCCCAGCCCGTCAGCAGTACCTCCTCGGAGGCCTGTTTGTGCACGTACTCCTTGGGCACGGCGGCCGGGACGGAGACGGGCGGAGCTAACGGGACGGCTTCGTCGACGGCGCAGGTGACGGTGGTGCTGTGGACTGTGCGAAACATGGATGCACTCCCCCAGAGTGGCCACAGGCAAGGTGGGAGATCGGCGCTCCGATGTGTACGCCGAGCCTCTTGACGAATAACATAGAGGTCGTTCTTTTTGTTTGTCGAGGCGTTTGGAGCTACTCGTGGCAAGGGCCAAGCAGGAACGTGCCGTACGCACCCGCGAGACGATCCTGCGCGCCGCTGCGCAGATTTTCGACGAGTACGGCTTCAGTGGTTCCAGCGTCAGCAAAATCATCAATCAGGCGGGCACTACCCAGGGGGCGATGTACTTCCACTTCAAGTCGAAGGAGGACCTCGCCAGGGCGGTCATGAACGAGCAGGCCTCCGACCTCGACCTCCCGGAGCGGCCGGCCGGGCTGCGCCAGCTCATCGACCTCAACCTCTACCTGGCCGACGAGTTGCAGGGGAACGTGCTGCTGCGCGCCGGCGTGACGCTCGCCGTCGAGCAGGGGCAGCTCGGGCTGCGCGACTTCAGCCCGTACGAGATGTGGGCCGAGCAGTTCCGCGCCGAGTTGGAGGCCGCCCGTCGGGCCGGTGAACTGCTCGACGACGTCGCGATCGAGGAGCTCTCCCAGGTGCTGGTCGCCGCGTACACCGGGTCGCAGATCATGTCCCACCTGCGCACCGGGCGCGCCGACCTGCCGGAGCGGATCGCCCAGCTGTGGTGGTTCCTGCTGCCCGGCATGGCGACCGCGCCGGTGGTCGCCGAGTTGCGCGCCTTCCTCGCGGAGCAGGGGACGGAGCACGGAGGCATGCAGGCGGCGGGCCAGGGGACGAAGCAGGCGGCGGGGCACGGAGTGATGCAGGGGATGCGGTCGGCATGACGGAGGTACGGGGGAAGGACGGCGCGCGGTCGGGTACCGGCCGGCGGCCGACGGTTCTGCTGACCGGGGCGAGCGGCTTCATCGGCTCCGCCGTCCTGGCCGCGTTGCGCGCACGGCCCGAGGTCGGCGAGATCCGGGCGCTCGCCCGTACCGCCGCGCCGGCCGGGACCGTGCCGGTCACGGCGGACCTCGCCGAGCCCGCCACGCTGCGCGGCGCGGCCGAGGGCGCCGACGTACTGATCCACCTCGCCTCCCTGGTCACCGGCTCGGAGGAGGCGTGCGCCGCGGTCAACGTGGACGGCTCGCGGGTGCTGCTCGGGGAGGCCGGACGGGCCGGGGTCGGGCGGATCGTCCACCTCTCCACGTCCGCCGTGTACGGCGCCGGCCCGCACCGGGACATCCTCGTGGACGAGGTGGCGCCCGCCCCGGTCTCGGCGGCCAGCCGGACCAGGCTGGCCGGCGAACGGGCGGCCCTGGACGCCGGGGCGGTCGTCCTGCGCGCGCCGCTGGTACTCGGCGCCGGTGACCGCTGGGTGGTGCCCTGCCTGGCGGACCTGCTCCGGCGGGTGCCGGCCCGCTGGGACGGCGGCGGGGCGCTGCTCTCGCTGGTCGCGGTGGCCGACCTGGCCCGGCTGATCACCGCGCTCGCGCTCGCGCCCGAACCGCCGGCCCCGTCCGGGGTGTTCCACGCCGGACATCCTCAACCGGTCTCCATTGACCGGCTGTTGGCGGCGCTCGCGGAGCACGGCGTACTCCCGCCGGCGCCGGACGCCGACTGGCCGTGGGAGCGTTGCGTCGCCGAACTTCGCCGGGTGCCCGGGGTGTTCGGGGAACGGCAGCTCGAACTGATGGCCCGCGACCACTGGTACCGCAGTGCGGAGATCTGGCGACTGGCCGGTACCGACCCCGGGCCGGGGCCGCTGGACCGGCTCGCCGACGCCGCGCCCTGGTACCGCGCCCACCTCGCCGGCGGGCACCCGGACGCTCCCCCGCGCGCCAACCTCCCGACGTTCCAGCGGATTTGAAAAGGACGTGCCAAATCCGCCCCGGGGATCCACCGGATGCCGGACGCACGCGTACGCCGGAGCGTAGCGTCGGAGTGTCACCGCGCCGGTACGCACCGGCACCTCCGAGCCTCCTAAGGAGCCACGTCCACCATGTGGTTCGGCCATCCTCACCCGCCGGCCGCCCCCGAGGCGGCCCGCCCGCGCACCCCTCGAACACACCGCACCCCTGCCGATCGCCCCGCCGGCGGTGGCCGATGAGGCAGGAGCGGGCCCGGCAGACCCGTCAGGCGCTCCTGCAGGCCGCAGCGACGGAGTTCGACCGGCACGGATACGCGGGCACCTCGCTGGCCCGGGTCAGTCAGACCGCCGGGGTCACCATGGGGGCGCTCACCTTCCACTTCCCGTCCAAGGCCGCACTGGCAGACGCCGTCCGCACGCAGGCCGCCGCACTCACCAGGGCCGCGGTACCGGAAACCGCCGACGGCGGCGGCCGGTGCGACGAGAGCGTCGGCGGGCTGATCGACACGCTCACCCAACTGCTGGACGAGGAGCCGAGCGTGCGGGCAGCCGCCCGGCTCTCCTGGGAGCAGCCGGAGTCGGCGGGCAACTGGCACACGGCCTGGAGCCCCGGTCTGCGCGACCGCCTGGCCCGTGAGCGGTCCACCGCGGCCACGGACACCACCGCGCACCCGGACGACACCGGCCCGGACCGCGCCGGCCCGGACCGCGCCGATCCCGACGACGCGGACCTGGACGACGCCGACCTGGAGACCCTGATGCACTGCCTGGTGGCCGGCTCGGCGGCACTGCGCCGCGGCACCGCCCCCATGGGCGACACCGGACCAGCCACTCCGGAGGAGATCCGACAGCGGCTCCAGCGGCTCTGGCGTCGCGCGGTGGCCGGCCCGGCCACCCCCGGCCCAGCTGCCCCCGGCGCGGCCCGCTGACCGACGTCCCCCGCCCAGGGCCAACCCGCCACTCCCGCAGCCCGCTTGACGCCACCGACGACGCCACCGCCGACCATGGCGCGCCCGTCGGCCACCGGGGGCCGAGACTTGCCAAAACCGATCTCGCATCCCCGGGGACTCAAAAACAAAGCGATCGTTCGCTATTCTTCCGAGGACGGCACCTCACGGCACCACACGATCTCGGGGAGCTCATATGTACGCGCAACCCCTGTCACCGGTCGGCGAAGCCGCGGTCTCCCGATTCGCCGAACAGGTCTTCGCCCACCTGAACCGGACCGACCAGCGCCGCTGGGCCCGGGCCTACCTGCACGGGCTGCTCGCGGCACCCGGCCGCAAGTCGCTGGCGAACATGGCGGCGAGCCTGGCGCCCGGGCCGACGGCGGCCACCGCCTCGCTCTCGCTCCAGCAGTTCGTCAACGGCAGCCCCTGGGACTGGCGCCCGGCCCGCCGGGTGCTCGCCGACCTCGCCGTCGGCCGCCGACCGGTCCGCGCCTGGACCGCCACCCTGGCGGTCATCCCCAAGCGCGGCGACCAGGCGGTGGGCGTCCACCGGCGGTTCGTCCCGGAGGCCGGACGCACGATCAAGTGCCAGGCCGCGCCCGGGCTGTTCGTCGCCACCGACCGGGACGCCCTCCCGGTGGACTGGTCGCTGCTGCTCGACCCGAGCTGGACCGCCGACCCGCAGCGGCGCACCCGCGCCCGGATCCCCGAGGACGTCGCCCCGTCCCCGGTCGCCGAGTTGCTGATCGGGATGGTCGACCGGCTCGCCGCCCACCACCCGGTGGCCCCGCTGGTCGCCGACCTCACCGTGGTGGACGAGCCGCTCCGGCTGGCCGGCGCGCTCGCCCGCCGCTCCGTGCCGTACCTGCTGGAGGTCCGCGGCGGCCAGGCCGTCCAGCCGGTGCTCCAGGCCACCACGGGCCGGTACGGGCGGGTGCACCGGGGCACCGTGCCGGCCGAGTCGCTGTTCCCGCGCCGCCGGCCGCGGACGCCCGGAGCCCCTCAGCCGGCGCTGCGCGGCGCGCCCGTCCTGCCGCCCGGTCCGGCCGCCGTACCGGGTGCGCCGGTGCACCGGCTGTGGGCGCACGGCGACGGCGACGGCGCCGACGGGTCCCGGCGGTACTGGCTCACCAATCTGGTCGAGGACGCCCCGGGCGTGCTCGCGCTGCTCGACACCGCCGCGACCACCCGGACCGCCGTGGACCGGCTCGGTGCGGACTTCGGCCTGCTGGACTTCTCCGGCCGCTCGTTCACCGGCTGGCACCACCACATGACGCTGGTCTCGGCCGCGTACGCGCTCGGCCGCGACCTGGCCGTACGGGCTCGGGCGAACGCCGGGGTCGCCCTCCGGCACTCCGCGTAGGCCCTCCGCCCCGGCCACCGTTCCGGCCACCGGGTCGGCAACCGGGTCGGCAACCGTTCCGGCCAGGTGCTCCGCCCGGCGGTGAGCTCCGCCGGGCGGGACGGGCCGGGGCCGACCGGTCGGCGACCGGTCAGCGCCCGGTCGGCGACCGGTCAGTCCTCGACGGCCTGGTAGACGGTGCTCCAGAAGTCGTGGATGAGGCGGGCCGAGCTCGGGACGGTCATCCCGACCTGGGTGAGCACGATGCCGGTGATCCCGTACTCCGGGTCGGCGTAGGTCGAGGTGCCGCTGCCGCCGTCCCAGCCGAACTGGCCGACGGGCGCGTAGTCGCCGCGGTAGGTGCGCACCGCCATGCCGCAGCCCCAGCCGCCGTGCTGCCCCTGGCCGTACGACAGGTGGACGTTGTCCCGGGCCAGGGTCTCGCGCTGGGCGGTCTGCTCGGGCGTGAGGCGGTTGGTGGTCATCAGCTCGACGGCGGGGCGGGAGAGGATCCGCTGGTCGCCGTGCAGGCCGCCGTTGAGCAGCATCCGGAAGTAGGCGTGGTAGTCGTCGACGGTGGAGACCAGGCCGCCGCCACCGCCCGGGAACGCCGGGGGCTTGCTCCAGCGGCCGCCCGCCGCCTCGTCCCAGACGTGGAACTCGCCGGTCCGCGGGTCGGGGGCGTAGAGGGCGGGCAGCCGGTCGAGCTTCTCGGCGGGCACGTGGAAGCCGGTGTCCACCATGCCCAGCGGGCCGAAGAGGCGCTCCTGCAGGAAGCTCTCGAACGACTGGCCGCTGACCCGGGCGACCAGGACGCCGAGCAGGTCGCTGGCGATGTGGTACTGCCAGCGCTCACCGGGCTGGTGCATCAGCGGGAGGGTGCCGAGGCGGCGCAGCCACTCGTCCGGCTCGGGCATCGGCTCCGGCAGGTCGGGGGTGAGGCCGTTCTCGATGATCGCGCCCATGATCGGGCTGCCCAGCGCCGTGATGTCCATGCCGAGCCCGAAGGTGGAGGTCAGCACGGACCGGACGGTGATCGGCCGGCGCGCCGGCACGGTGTCGTCGAGCGGGCCGTCGATCCGCTTGAGGACGCGGCGGTCGGCGAGTTCGGGGAGCCAGGTCTCGACCAGGTCGTCCAGCCGCAGCCGGCACTCGTCGAGCAGGATCATGGCCGCGGCCACCGAGACCGGCTTGGAGGTCGACGCCATCCGGAAGACGGTGTCGCGGGCCATCGGCGCGCCGCCGTCGTGGCGCATCGTGCCGATCGCCTCGACGTGCGTCTCGTCGCCGCGACCGAGGAGGGCGACGACGCCCGGGACCTTGCCGGATTCGACGTGCCGCGTCAGCACCTCGCGCACCTTGCGCAGGCCCACCGCGGAAAAGCCGCCGTTTTTGCTGGTCATGCTGTGTGTCTCCCACCCGTTGGTGTTCGTGAATTTCCGAACGAGCAAGAAGCTACATTGCGTTTATGGATCCGTCAACGCCAAACGAGGCAACAAAACCCCAGGCTAAGCAGCTACAAGGGCATTCATTGCAATGGTCTTGAAGCTGAATGCAACGCAGGGGCGGGCCGTTCGTTGCAATGAGCGCGAGTGAACCACCCCGCCGCGACGGACCGGGCCCGCCGGCTCAGAACAGCGCCGCCAGCTCCGTCCGGGAGGCGACGCCCAGCTTCGGGTAGGCCTTGTAGAGGTGGTGCCCGACAGTGCGCGGGCTGAGGAAGAGCTGCGCGGCGATGTCCCGGTTGGTCAGCCCCCGGGCCGCCAGGCGGGCGATCTGGAGCTCCTGCGGGGTGAGGGCCGTGAGCACGCCCGCCGGGGTGGCGGCCGGGGTCGGGGCGGGGGTGCCGGTCGCCGTCAGCTCGGTGCGGGCGCGGTCCGCCCAGGGGGTGGCGCCGAGGCGTTCGAAGGTCTCCAGGGCGGCGCCCAGGTGGGGCCGGGCATCCGTACGGCGGCGCTCCCGGCGCAGCCACTCGCCGTACAGCAGGGCGGTGCGGGCCTGTTCGAACGGGCGGTGGGCGCCCTCGTGCAGGTCGAGGGCCGCCCGGTAGGCGGACTCGGCGAGTTCGGCCGGCCCGAGCAGCGCCTGGCAGCGCAGTCGCAGGGCCTCCGCCCAGGGCGTCCCCGCCGCGGCCGCCCAGCGGGCGAAGCGCTCGTACGGTTCGGCCGCCCGCTCCGACCCGCCCAGTCGGACGACCGCCTCGACGAGGTCGGGCACCGCCCGGGTGGCGCCGACGTGGTGCCGGTACGGCCCGGTGGTGAGCGTGTGCAGCCGGTCGGCGGCGGCGGCCGCCCGGCCGCGCCCGAGGTCCAGCAGGGCGAGTGCCCAGTGCGCCCACGGCTCCCCGGCGGCGGGTGCGGCCGAACCGGAGACCAGTGCCTCCCCGGCCAGTTCCGCGCACCGCGCGTCGTCCCCACCGAGGGCGGCCACGCAGGCCAGCAGCGCGGCGAGTTGGCTGGTCCACTGGCGCTGGCCGGTGTCCCGGGCGAGCGCGTACCCCTCCGCCGCCGTCACCTCGGCGTCGCGGTGCCGGCCGTGGAACAGCTCGGCCTCGGCGAGGAAGAACTGCAGCGTCGGCAGCACCCCGACCGCCCCCTTGGCCCTGGCCTCGGCGACGAGTTCCGCGGCCAGGTCCAGCGTCTCGTGGTCCCGCCCGAGGACGAGCGCCGCACCGCACAGCTGGACCAGGTCGACCGGGCTCTCCGCCCCCGCCTTCCGGGCCGCCTCCGCCGTGGCGCGCACGTCGGGCACGGGAGCGGCGGGACGCCCCAGCGCGGGCAGCACGGCGGCCGGCAGGTGCCGGGCCAGCGGGGCGAGCGGTTCGTCCGGGCCGAGCGGGAGGGCGGCCAGCCGGTCGAGCACGGTGGCCACCGGTTCCTCGCCGACGTACCAGGCGGTGTGGAAGGCCTGGAGCAGCATCCGCGCCGCGTGCGCGGGCTCGATGTCGGTGGCGGCGGCGTCCAGCAGCAGCCGGTACGCGGCCGGGTAGGCGCCGCGCCAGAAGTGCGCGACGGCCCGGACCTGGTCGAGCAGCGCGTGCGCGAAGACGCTGTCGGTGCGCGCGCCGGCCCGTTCGGCGAGCGCCTCGGCCCGGTCCAACTTGCCTTCCTCGGTGGCCGCTTCGGCGGCGAGCACGAGCCGCCGGGTGGCCCCGTCACGGTCCGGGGTGAGGCCTGCGGCGCGCTCGTACGCGGCGGCCGCGCCGCCGTGGGCGCCGCGGGCCTCGGCGCGGGCGGCGGTCCGCTCCAGCGCGTCGGCCAGCCCGGCGTCGGGCGCGGTGGCGGCCAGCGCGAGGTGCCAGGTGCGCCGGTCGCCCTCCTCCAGCACCTCGCCGAGCGCCCGGTGGACGGCCAACCGCTGCTGGCGCGGGGCCCGTTGGAGGACGGCGGCGCGCAGCAGCGGGTGCCTGAAGACGAGTCGGCGGTCGGCGTCGAGGGCGATCAGCCCGGCCCGTTCGGCGGGCGCCAGCGCCTCGGCGCCCACTCCGAGCGTGGCGGCAGCGGCCAGGACGACGTCCGGCTCGCCGTTCTCCTCGGCGGCGGCGACCAGCAGCAGCGTCTGGGTCGCGGGTGGCAGGCCGGTCACCTGGCCGTGGAAGGCGATCTGCAGCCGACTGCTGAGCGCGAGCCCACCGGAGCCGAAGTCCTGTTCTGCGGAAGGGAGTTCGACGAGGGCCAGCGGGTTGCCGGCCGCCTCGGCGAGCAGGCGAAGTCGGGCCGGCCCGGTGAGTGCCCCACCTGTGCGGTGGTCGAGCAGCCGGGCGGCGTCCGGTTCGGCGAGGCCGTCGAGCCGCAGCTCGGGCAGGCCGGCGAGCGGCGGCCCGGCGGCGAGGTCCGGCCCGGCAGCGGCGCCCGAACCGGCGCCCGCGTCCCGGGCGGCGAGCAGCAGGGCGACGCCCTCGGCCTGGAGCCGGCGGGCCGCGATCAGCAGCGCGTCCAGGGACGAGCGGTCGAGCCACTGCACGTCGTCGACGACGCACAACAGCGGCTGCTCGGCGGCGAGTTCGGCGAGCAGTCCGAGCGTGGCGAGTCCGGTGAGCAGCCGGTCCGCGCCGCCGACCGGCTCGCCGAGACCGAACGCCCCCGCCAGGGAGCGCCGCTGCGGTCCGGGCAGGGCGTCCAGCCGGTCCAGGCCGGGCGCCAGCAGCAGACTCAGGCCCGCGAAGGGGAGTTCGGCCTCGTACTCGACCCCGGTCGCCCGCACCACCCGGACGTCCTCGCCGGCCGCCGCCACCGCGTACTCCAGCAGGGCCGTCTTGCCGATCCCCGGCTCGCCGCGCAGCACCAGGACGCCGCTGCGTCCCCCGCGCGCCCCGTCGAGCAGCGCGTCGACGGCGGCCCGCTCCCGTTCCCGCCCGTACAGCACCCCGGTCTCCCTCCCGCTGCCCCGACCCTACTGGCGCCGACCTACGTACACCCCTACCTATCCGTGACGGATTCGCCCGCCGCCCGCCGTCCGTAAGTTTTTGACCAGCGGGAACGACCCGCCAACCACCGCACAGGACAACGGAGAAGACCATGACCGCCACCCTGCCGACCGACCTCCAGCAGCTCGCCGCCCGCTACATCGCCGTCTGGAACGAGACCGACCCGGCCGCCCGCCGGAAGCTGATCGACGAGGCGTGGGCCGAGGACGGCAGCTACACCGACCCGCTGGCCGCGGTCACCGGCCGCGAGGGCGTCGACGCGCTGATCGGCGCGGCCCAGGCGCAGTTCCCCGGCCTGGAGTTCACCCTCGGGCCGGTCGACGCCCACCACGACATCGCCCGTTTCACGTGGAACCTCGGCCCGGCCGGTGAGGAGCCGCTGGTGATCGGCTTCGACGTGCTGGTCGCCGACGCGGCGGGCCGGATCGCCTCGGTGTTCGGCTTCCTCGACCGCGTCCCCGGCGTCTGAGCCGCCCCGCCGTCGCCGCGGACCGGGGCGGGCCACCAGCGCCCGCCCCGGTCCGCAACTCCCCGCAACGCCCCACAACCTCAGGAGAAGCCACGTTGTCCAGCACCCTGGCCGCCCGGGCCACCGCCCGCCCGACCGCCTCCGGTCCGAAGAACGACGCCGCGAACCCCCCGCGCGGTCTGCTGCCGGTGGTCCTGACCGCCACCTTCATGACCGCCCTCGACGTCTTCGTCGTCAATGTCGCCATCCCCTCCCTCCAGGCCGACCTGAGAGCCGGGCCGGCCGCCGTCCAATGGGTGGTCGCCGGCTTCGGCCTCGCCCTCGCCGCCGGTCTGGTCACCGCCGGCCGGCTCGGCGACCGGTACGGCCGGCGGCGGGTGTTCGGCCTCGGCCTGGCGCTGTTCACCCTGGCCTCGGTGGCCTGCGGCCTGGCGCCGACGGCGGGCACGCTGGTCGGCGCCCGGGTCGCCCAGGGGCTGGCGGCGGCGCTGATGGGCCCGCAGGTGCTGGCGATCCTGCGGACGGCGTACAGCGGCGCGGCGCAGGCCCGGGCGTTCGCGATGTACGGGCTGACCATGGGGCTCGGGGCGGTGTTCGGCCAGCTGATCGGCGGGGTGCTGATCCGCGCCGACCTGTTCGGCCTGGACTGGCGCAGCTGCTTCCTGCTCAACCTGCCGATCGGTCTCGCCGCCCTGGCCCTGGTGAAGCGCTGCCTGCCCGAGTCGCGCGCCCCGCACCGGCCGGGCCTCGACCCGGTGGGCGTCGCGCTGATCACCCTCGCGCTGACCGGGCTGGTGCTGCCGCTGATCCAGGGCCGCGAGAGCGGCTGGCCGCTCTGGACCGGGCTCTGCCTGGGCGGTGCGACGGCGCTGCTCGCGCTGTTCGCCGTCCACCAGCACCGGAGCGGACGGGCGGGCGGCTCACCGCTGGTCGACACCCGGCTGTTCCGCGACCGCGCCTTCACCACCGGCCTGCTCGCCCAGCTGGCCTTCTGGCTCGGCCAGGCGTCGTTCTTCCTGGTGCTCGCCCTCTACCTGCAGCCGGGCCGCGGTCTGGACGCGCTCGGCGCGGGCCTGGTCTTCACCGCGATCGGCCTCGGCTACCTGCTGACCTCCACCGCCGCGCACCGGGTGGCCGCCCGGCTCGGCCGGCAGACGATCGCGCTGGGCGGGCTGCTGATGGCGGCCGGCCTGGGTCTGCTCCTGCCGGCCGTGCACCTGGCGGGTGCCACCGGCAGCGTCTGGTGGCTGGCGCCGGGCCTGTTCGTGGACGGGCTCGGGATGGGCCTGGTGATCGCCCCGGTGACCTCGGTGGTGCTGGCGGGCGTCGAACCGCGGCTGGCCGGCTCGGCGGCGGGCGTGGTGGCCACCGTCCAGCAGGTGGCGGGGGCGCTCGGGGTCGCGCTGATCGGCATCCTCTACTACGGCGCCGCCGACCCGGCCGGCGCCTTCGGGCGCAGCCTCGCGGCGCTGGTGGTCCTGGAGGTGCTGCTGGCGGCCCTGGTCCAGCTGCTGCCCCGCCGGACGGGGTGAGCACAGCGGAACGGAGACCGGAGGCCGGTCCTCCCCTCCGCTCCGTTTCCCCGTCCCGTTCCGTTTCCCCGCCCCGATCGGGTTGGATGGGTGGATGAGCGAGGAGAAGAGCGCGGTACCGGCGTGGGAGCAGCGGTTCAGGGCGGCACGGGTGTCCCTGCCGGACTGGGCCGAGGACGCCCCCGAGCGGGCGCTGTACGTGTCCAACGCCAGCGGTACCTACGAGGTCTACGCCTGGGACCGCGCCACCGACGTCCACCGGCGGGCCACCGACCGCCCGAACGGCACCACCGACGCCGAGCTGTCCCCCGACGGCGAGTGGATCTGGTGGTTCGACGACAACGACGGCGACGAGTACGGCATCTGGCGCCGCCAGCCCTTCGCCGGCCGCCCCGAGGGCGCCGCGGGCCCGGACGAGGAGGCCGTCCCCGGCCTCGCCCCGTCCTACGAGGCGGGCCTCGCCCTGGGCCGGGACGGCACCGTGGTGGTCGGCCGCTCCACCGACGAGGACGGCACCACCCTGCACCTGCGCCGCCCCGGCGCGGCCGAGGCCGTCGAGATCTACCGGCACGCCGAGTACGGCGGTGTCGGCGACCTCAGCCACGACGGCACCCTGCTGGCCATCGACCACACCGAGCACGGTGACGCCATGCACGGCGCGATCCGGGTCGTCCGCCTCCCCGAGGACGGCGCCGCCCTCGCCACCGTCGCCGAGCTGGACGAGGTCACCGGCCACGACCACCCGCGCGGGGTCGCCTGCCTGGGCTTCGCGCCGGTCGACGGCGACACCCGGCTGCTGGTCGCCCACCAGCGCACCGGCCGCTGGGAGCCGATGATCTGGGACGTCGCGACCGGCGCGGAGACCGCGCTGGCGCTCCGCGACGAGCAGGGCCGCGAACTGCCCGGCGACCTCTCCGCCCAGTGGCGGCCGGACGCCCGCACGCTGCTGATCGAGCACGAGTACGAGGCGCGCAGCGAGCTGTTCTCCTATTCCCTGGACGACGGCGTGCTCACCCGGCTGGACACCCCGCGCGGCACCGTCGGCGGCGCCACGCCCCGCCCGGACGGCACCGTGGAGTTCCTGTGGTCCTCCGCCGCCGAGCCGTCCGCCGTGCGCTCGACCGCCGGCACCGTGGTGCTGCGCGCGCCCGGCGCCGTCCCGCCCGGCTCGGTGCCGGTCGAGGACGTCTGGGTGGACGGGCCGGGCGGCCGGGTGCACTCGCTGGTCCAGCGCCCGGCCGGGGACGGCCCGTTCCCGACCGTGTTCGAGATCCACGGCGGCCCGACCCACCACGACAGCGACTCCTTCGCCGCCGGACCGGCCGCGTGGCTGGACCACGGCTTCGCGGTGGTCCGGGTCAACTACCGCGGCTCGACCGGCTACGGCCAGGCCTGGACGGACGCGCTGCGCGAGCGGATCGGCCTGATCGAGCTGGAGGACATCGCGGCCGTCCGCGGCTGGGCGGTGGCGAGCGGGCTGGCCGACCCGGACCGGCTGGTGCTGTCCGGCGGGTCCTGGGGCGGCTACCTGACCCTGCTCGGGCTCGGTGTGCAGCCCGAGCTGTGGAGCCTCGGTGTCGCGGCCGTGCCCGTCGCGGACTACCTGACCGCGTACGACGACGAGATGGAGGCGCTGAAGGCGATCGACCGCACGCTCTTCGGCGGCACGCCGGAGGAGGTGCCCGAGCGCTGGACCGCCTCCTCGCCGCTGACGTACGTCGAGCGGGTCGCGGCGCCGGTCTACATCAGCGCCGGGGTGAACGACCCGCGCTGCCCGATCCGGCAGATCGAGAACTACGTCGAGCGGTTGAAGCAGCTCGGCAAGCCGCACGAGGTGTACCGGTACGACGCCGGACACGGCTCGCTGGTCGTCGACGAGCGGATCAAGCAGCTGCGGCTGGAGATCGACTTCGTCCGTCGGTACCTCGACGGCGCGCCGGTCGGCGAGAATCACGCGGACACGCGGAAGTAGCGAACAGTGAACGGGGGGTACGGGTGAGACGCCTGCTGACGATCCTGGGGGCGGGGGTGGCCGGGGCCCTGGTGCTCACCGGCTGCTCGGGTCAGGACGGCGGTGGCGGTGGCGGCGGGAGTGCGGCCTGTCCGCCGGCCGCTTCGCCGTCGTCCGCCGCCCCGTCCGCGGCCCCGTCCGCCGCCGCTCCGTCGTCCCTCCCCTTGCCGACGGCCGGCTCCACGGCGGTGAAGGCGGCGTTCCGCACCACGGTGGCCGAGGCCGGGGAGGAGGACGGGGTGGTGGTGCTCGCCAAGTCGGGCTCGGGCTCGAAGGGCTCGTCTGGGTCGTCGGGGTCGAAGGGCTCGTCGGGCTCGTCGGGCTCCAAGGGCTCGTCGGGCTCCAAGGGCTCGTCGGGCTCCAAGGGCGGCCGCACGACGCGGCACCACAGCGACACGTACAACTCGGACGACGACAGCAACGGCAGCGGCAGCGGCAACAGCAGCCGCCGGTGCGACAACCCGCCGCCGACCGCCTCGCCGTCCCCGACCGGTACGACGCCGAGTCCGACCGCGCCGAAGCCCGCCGTGCCGACTCCGTCCGTACCGGCCAAGCCGGCCGTGCCGCCGGTGAAGCCGACCCGCTGACCGGCTGACGCACTGACCGCCTGGCGCGCCGACGCGCGGCCAGCCGGGTCAGTCCAGGACCGGGTCCAGTCCGAGGGCCCGGTCCTGCTCGGCCTCCGCCTCACGGCGCACCAGGCGGAACCACATGAAGACCACGAAGCCGCCGAAGACGAACCACTCCAGCGTGTAGCCCAGGTTCTGGAACGCCCGCAGGGAGAGGCCGTCGCCGCCCTGCGGCTGGACGGTCGGCACCGGGGTGAGCCCCTCGGGCGCGGCGTCGGCGGACACCCAGCCGTCGTACCAGCCGTCGAGGGCGAGCTTGTTGACGAGCGCGGCGCGGTTGATGGTACCGAGCTGCCCCTCCGGGAGGCCGCCGGCCACGGCGCCGCCGCTGCCGCTGGTCTCGCCGGCCTGCAGCCGGCCGCCGACGGTCACCTCACCGGTGGGCGCGGCCGACGGTGTCGTCCCGGGCGACGGCTGGCCGGCCGCCCAGCCGCGGACCACCGCGACGGTCCGGTCGTCGGGGGTGCGCAGCGGGGTGAGCACGTAGTACCCCTGCCGGCCGTCGAGCACCCGGTTGGGGACGAGCAGCTGGTGCTCCTGGTCGAAGGTGCCGGTGACGGTCACGGCGCGGCCGACGGTGTCGGTGGTGACCTCCGGCCGGCCGGCGCCGAGCAGTTCGCCGAGCGGGCGGGGCGTGCCGGAGTCGGTCACCGCCCTGCTGATCTCCTGGTGCGAGGAGACCCGGTCCTCGAACCGTCCGAGCTGCCAGGAGCCGAGCCAGACGCACACCGCCACGGCCGCCACGGCCAGCGCGGTGCCGCTCAGCCAGCGCGGGGTGAGGAGAAACCGGTACACACCCCCCACGGTAACCAGTCCTCACACCCCGGCCGTCCGCAGGCCCCCACCTCGGAGTGGAAAGTCGGCCCCACCGACGTCCGGCGCGACAGCCCCGCCGACGTCCGGCACGCGGGCCCTACCGACGCGACGGCACCCGCCGCCGTCACCCCTCCGACGACGGGGCGGCGCTGGGAGCCCCGGCCGGGCCGTCGGGGGCGACGGGCCGTGGCGCGGTGCGGTAGACCGTGCCCGAGCAGGCGCCGGTCAGGACGACGCTCGCGGCGGCCGGATTGCCCGGGGCAGGCGTGTACGCCAGGGTGACGCTCGCCGCCGGCCTGCTCGGCCCGGGCGCCGGGGTGGCGGACGGACTCGGTGCGCCGGTGGTCCCGGTCGTGGTCGCGGTGGCCGGCTTGGTGGTCGTACTCGGCGCCCCGGTGGAGCCGGCGAGCGCGGCCGTCCCGGGCCCCCGGGTGGTGCCGGCGCTCGACGTCCCCGGTCCGCCCGGCTGCCCGCTGGTCGCCGCGAGGGCGCCCGTCCCGGCACCCGCGCCGGAGCCGCCCGTACTCGCGTCGGACGGCCCGCCGGTGCTCCCACCGCCGCCGTCACTCGCGCCCGGCAGCGCACCGGCTCCGCCCGTCCCGGGGCCGCCGGTCGCGCCGCCGTCACCCGCGCCGGCCCCCGTCCCGCCGGTGCCGGTCGCGCCGCCCCCGGTCGTCCCCCCGCCGGAGCCGCCCGGCTGTCCGGAGCCGATGGAGGCGCTCGGCGAGGGCGACCCGCCGGGGGCGGGGCAGCCGCCCTGATCCGGGATCCACGCGATGTCGACCCGGTAGACGGCCCGGGGCGCGAGCACGAGGCCGTCGCTCCCCGCGTCGGACCCCGTCGCGGGGCCGGCCGAGGGCCCGGGCGCGGGCAGTCCGGTCGCCGGGTCGCCGGCGGTGTGGAAGGCGATCCGGATCCGGTCGCTCTCCGTCCCCGTGGTGCCCGTGACGGTGACCGACCCGGGCCCGCCGAGCCGGCAGGTGCGCCCGGAGACATTGGTCAGCGTGAAGGAGCCGTAGATCCGCCCGCGGGCGTCCGCGGCACCGATCTGCGCGGTGCCCTGTCCGAGGTCGCCGCGCGTGCACAGCGCCAGGATCGGGGCGTCGTCCCCTCCGGTGCTGGTGGCGGTGCTCGGTGCGAAGGTGCCGGGTCCCGGGAGGGCGGTGGTCGCGCCGCCGGTCGGCGGGCTGTCCACGGTGCCGGAGGGACTGCCCGGGACGACCGGTGTCCCGGCGTCGAGGACCGGCGGCCGACTGGGCCCGCCGGTGCCGTTGCCGGGGAGGGGGCCCGCGGTGGTCGCGGAGGCGCTCCCGCTCTCGGCGTCGGCCAGGCCCGGGCCGCCGGACAGGCCCAGGTGGTCGGCGGTGTGCAGGGCCGGCAGCAGGAAGGAGACGGTGACGGCCACGGCGGCGGCGCCGGTCCAGGCCCCGCGGCGGACGGCCCGTCGGCGGGGTACCGCGCGGCGGATCTGTTGCAGGCCGCCGGGCGCCGGGCTGACGTCGGCGACGGCCCGCCGCATCAGCTCCCGGACCAGCCGCTCCTCGCGTCCGACCTGGTCCTCCCGGCCGGACGGCGGGGCTCCGCGCTCCTCCCCGCCGAACGGGTCGGCCCAGAGCGGCCCGCCGGCCCTGCCGCCGTCGACCGTCCGATCGTCCTCAGCCATGCCCGGCCTCCATCTGGACCCTCAGCGCGGCGAGCCCTCGTGAGCCGTACGCCTTCACCGACCCGAGCGAGATGCCCAGCGTCTCGGCGACCTGCGCCTCCGTCATGTCCACGAAGTAGCGCAGCACCAGCACCTCCCGCTGACGGCGTTGCAGACCCCGAAGCGCGACCTTCAACTGGTCCCGCTCCAGCGCATCGTAGGCGCCTTCTTCTGCACTGGCCATGTCAGGCATCGGCTTGGGCAGCAGCCGCAGCCCGAGGATCCTGCGTCGCAGGGTCGAGCGGGACAGGTTGACCACGGTCTGGCGCAGGTACGCGAGGGTCTTCTCCGGCTCCCGCACCCGGCGGCGGGCCGCGTGCACCCGGATGAACGCCTCCTGGACCACGTCCTCACAGCTCGACAGGTCGTCGAGGAGGAGCGCGGCCAGCCGGAGCAGCGAGCGGTAGTGGGCCTGATACGTCTCGGTGAGCTGATCCTCGCTGGTACCGGCAGCGGTACCCGCGGTACCGGCGCCGGGACCCGCGGCACCGGGTGCGACTGCCGTCATCTGGCTATCTTCCGGCCGATCCGCAGGCCACTGGACACGCGACGGGAACGTCACCGCGGCTGCCGCCGAGATGCCCGCCCCTGCCCCCACCATCACGTTCGCCACGCCCGTTGGACACTCGATCCCCTGTCATGGTTGCCCAGCCCGCCGCACATTCTCGCGCATGGGCCGAACGCCCCTCCAGGGGATTCGGCGAGGATTCGTCAAGCAGTCCGCGAACAAACCGCGCAGACTCGGGGCGAACGGGGGGTCAGCCCGCTCCGGCTCCCTCGGCCACCACCAGTTCGGCGATCTGAAGGGAGTTCAGCGCCGCCCCCCGGCGCAGGTTGTCCCCGCAGAGGAAGAGGTCCAGCGCGTTCGGGTCGTCCAGGGCGCGCCGCAGCCGCCCGACCCACACCGGGTCCGTCCCCACCACGTCGTTCGGCGTCGGGAACTCGCCGGCCGCCGGATCGTCGTACAGCACCACCCCGGGGGCGTCCCGGAGGATCTCGCGGGCGTGCTCCTGGGTGACCTCGCGCTCGAACACCGCGTGCACGGCGAGCGCGTGGGTGCGCACCACCGGGATCCGCACACAGGTGGCCGAGACCTTGAGCCCGGGCAGGCCGAGGATCTTGCGGGACTCGTCGCGCACCGTGCGCTCCTCCGACGACCAGCCGCCGTCGGTCAGCGCACCGGCCCAGGGCACCACGTTGAGCGCGAGCGGGGCGGCGAACGGCCCGTGGTCGGCGATCACCGCCCGCAGGTCCCCGGTCTGTTCGCCGACCGCGGTGCCGGCCACCTGGGCGAGCTGGGCGCGCAGGGTGTCCGTGCCGTCCCGGCCGAGCCCGGAGGCGGCCTGGTAGGAGGCGACCACCAGCGATTCCAGCCCGTACTCGGCGTGCAGCGCGCCGATCGCCGCGATCATGGTCAGCGTGGTGGAGTCCGGGCTCGCCACGATGCCGCGCGAGCGCATCCGGACGGCGGCCGCGTTGACCTCGGGCACCACCAGCGGCACTGCGTCGTCCAGGCGGAACGCGCCGGAGCTGTCGACCACCACGACGCCCTTGGCGGCCGCGATCGGCGCCCAGCGGGCGGCGATCTCCTCGGGGACGTCGAACAGCGCGACGTCGACCCCGTCGAAGAGCTCCTCGGTGAGCGGGAGGACCTCGACGGACTCCCCGCGCACGACCGCCTTGCGGCCGGCCGAGCGCGGGGAGGCGGCGAGACGGATCTCGCCCCAGATGTCCCGGCGGAGGGAGAGCAGGCCGAGGAGCACCTCGCCGACCGCGCCGGTGGCGCCGACGACGGCGAGGTTCGGCCGCCGGGTCATCGCCCGGTGCCTCCGTAGACGACGGCCTCGTCCGTCTCACTGTCCAGCCCGAAGGCGGAGTGGACGGCCTGCACGGCCGCGTTGACGTCCTCGGCGCGGGTGACCACCGAGATCCGGATCTCCGAGGTGGAGATCAGCTCGATGTTGACGCCGGCCGCGGAGAGCGCCTCGAAGAAGGTCGCCGTGACCCCCGGGTTGGAGCGCATGCCCGCGCCGACCAGCGAGATCTTGCCGATCGCGTCGTCGTAGCGGAGCGACTCGTAGCCGATGCCCTCCCGGACCCGGCTGAGCGCGTCGATGGCCCGCTGGCCCTCGGTCTTCGGCAGGGTGAAGGAGATGTCGGTCAGACCGGTCGACGCCGCCGAGACGTTCTGCACGACCATGTCGATGTTGATCTCGGCGTCGGCGATGGCGCGGAAGATGCGCGCCGCCTCGCCCGGCTTGTCGGGCACGCCGACGACCGTGACCTTCGCCTCGGACGTGTCGTGGGCGACTCCGGAGATGATGGCCTGCTCCATCTCGCCCCCTTCGGGCTTGTGCGGGTTGTCGTTGCTGACGATGGTCCCGGGGAGACCCGAGAACGACGAGCGTACGTGAATCGGGATGTTGTAGCGGCGCGCGTACTCCACACAGCGGTCGAGCAGCACCTTGGATCCCGACGAGGCCAGCTCCAGCATGTCCTCGTAGGCGATCCAGTCGATCTTGCGCGCCTTCTTCACCACGCGCGGGTCGGCGGTGAACACGCCGTCCACGTCGGTGTAGATCTCGCAGACCTCGGCCCTGAGGGCGGCGGCGAGGGCGACGGCGGTGGTGTCCGAGCCGCCGCGGCCGAGCGTGGTGATGTCCTTGCTCGACTGCGAGACGCCCTGGAAGCCGGCCACGATCGCGATGTTGCCCTCGTCCAGGGCGGTGCGGATGCGGCCCGGCGTCACGTCGATGATGCGCGCCTTGTTGTGGACGGAGTCGGTGATGACACCGGCCTGGCTGCCTGTGAACGACTGCGCCTCGTGGCCCAGGGATTTGATCGCCATGGCCAGCAGCGCCATGGAGATGCGCTCTCCAGCGGTCAGCAGCATGTCGAACTCGCGGCCGGCGGGGAGAGGGGACACCTGCTCCGCGAGTTCGATGAGCTCGTCCGTCGTGTCGCCCATCGCGGACACCACGACGACGACCTCATGGCCGGCCTTCTTGGCGTCAACGATTCGACGGGCCACGCGCTTGATGCCCTCGGCATCCGCAACGGATGAGCCGCCGTACTTCTGCACGACAAGGCCCACGTGCGCTCCTCGACTTGTGTCGTTTCCGGGGGCGCTCGGCCCCCGCACCCCCGGGTGGCGGGGGCTGTGCGGTCGGCGCCAGTCTACCGAGCGGGGGTGCCCCGACCGGCGGTTTCCATATGATGAGACACACGTTTCGGCAGGTGAACGAGGGTGCGGGCGCCCGTCACCGGCAGGTCTGCGGGCGGGCCGCCGCCGTTCCGAAGAATCGGCGGACGAACGGACGGCCGCCCCGGGGTTTTCCGTCCGCGGCGGGGAGTGAGGTCTCCGTCACAGTCCCGCCGCTTGCCGCTGGGCTACTGGGCCGCTCAGCGGCCCAGACCGAGCTCCGCCGCCATCAGGTCACCGGCCTGCTGCTCCAGCTGCTCGTCGGTGAGCCCGTCGTTGTCGGTGTCGGCGCCGTCCGGCGCCGCCCCCATCGGACTGTCCAGCCGGACGTGCGCGATCAGTGACTGCAGCGCCCGCAGGACGGCCGAGCAGGTGGTGCCCCAGTTGGACAGGTACGAGAACTGCCACCACCAGAGCGCCTCGCTGACCCGGCCCTCGCGGTAGTGGGTGAGCCCGTGCTGCAGCTCGCTCACCACCCCGGCCAGGTCGTCCGAGATCCGGAAGGCGTTCGGCTTCTCCGGCGGCCCGTACGGGTCGAAGACCTCGTGGTAGACGTCGATCGGCGCGAGCAGCTCGGCCAGCCGCTCGCGCAACTGCTCGCCGTCCGGCTCCGGACCGGCGTCGGGCTCGAAGCGGTCCTCGGGGACGACGTCCTCGATGGCGCCCAGCCGGCCGCCGGCCAGCAGCAGCTGCGAGACCTCCAGCAGGAGGAGGGAGACGGCGCTGCCGGGCTCGTCGCCCTTGGCGACCTCGGTCACCGAGAGCACGAAGCTCTCCACCGAGTCCGCGATCTGCACCGCGAAGTCGTCCGGCTCCGAGCCGTGCGCGTGCGTGTGCGGAGTGTGCGGCACCTGTTCGGTGGACCGCTCCTCCCCCGGCCCGGCCTGGTGGGGCGCATGGGGCTGCTGGTTGATCGTCCGGTCAGACATCGAGCAGTCGTCTCCCTTCGAAGGCGCGGCCGAGCGTGACCTCGTCCGCGTACTCCAGATCCCCGCCGACGGGCAGACCGCTCGCCAGGCGGGTCACCTTCAGGCCCATCGGCTTGCAGAGCCGGGCCAGGTAGGTGGCGGTCGCCTCCCCCTCCAGATTGGGGTCGGTGGCCAGGATCAGCTCGGTGACGGTGCCGTCCGCGAGCCGCGTCAGCAGTTCCCGGATCCGCAGGTCGTCCGGGCCGACGCCCTCGATGGGGCTGATCGCGCCGCCCAGCACGTGGTAGCGGCCGCGGAACTCCCGGGTGCGCTCGATGGCGACGACGTCCTTGGGCTCCTCGACCACGCAGATGACGGCGAGGTCGCGGCGCGGGTCGAGGCAGACCCGGCACTGCTCGGCCTCGGCGACATTGCCGCAGACGGCGCAGAACCGCACCTTCTCCTTGACCTCCAGCAGCGCGTGCGCCAGCCGGCGGACGTCGACGGGGTCGGCCTGCAGGACGTGGAAGGCGATCCGCTGCGCGCTCTTGGGCCCGACGCCGGGCAGCCTGCCCAGTTCGTCGATCAGGTCCTGAACCACGCCCTCGTACAACGTCGCGCCTTCCCTCGGGTTGGACCGGTGGCACCCGCGCGGGGTGCTCCGGTGCCATCATCCAACGAATCGGACGCCGGGCACACCGCCCGACGCCCGACTCCCACATAAATCACACCGGTCCGTTCGCTGAACGACGGACCTCTCACGACCGGTGACCCCGGGCGTACCCGGGTCGTACCCGGGGCAGCGGGCGCCGCGGTGCTCTGTCGGTGGCGGGCCGTGACTCAGAACGGCAGGCCCGGGATCCCGCCGCCGAGGCCCTGGGTCAGCGGGCCCATCCGCTCGCTCTGCATCTTCTGCGCGGCCTGGTTGGCGTCCCGCACGGCCGCCAGGACCAGGTCGGCCAGCGTCTCGGTGTCCTCCGGGTCGACGGCGGCCGGGGCGATGGTCAGCGCCACCAGCTCCCCGGAGCCGGTCACGGTCGCCTCGACCAGACCGCCGCCGGCCGAACCGTTCACCTTCGCCTCGGCCAGCTCCTGCTGGGCCTTGGCGAGGTCCTGCTGCATCTTCTGCGCCTGCTTGAGCAGCGCCTGCATGTTGGGCTGGCCACCACCGGGAAACACGGCTCACTCCTTGCGTTCGGTCCGCTCCTGCTACGTCCTCGACGAGCCTACGTGCTGCTCAGTTGCCGCCGTGCCGGATCTCCTCCAGCACCGTGGCACCCAGCTCGCGGATGATCAGCTCCTGGCCGGAGAAGGTGTCCTCGGTGAGATCGGGGTCGTCCTCCTCCGGAACGTCGTCCTCCGGGGCCACCGCCTGCACCGGGTACGCCGGGGCCGGGTACGCCGGCGCCGAACGGGCCGGGGCCGACGGGGGCGGAGCCTGGACGGGCGGCGGCACCGGTGCGACCGGCGCCGGCTGCGGCGCGACAGCCGGGCCGGGCGCCGGAGCGGGCACGGCCGCGGGCGCCGGG
>NZ_JBHSOF010000024.1:0-111218 GCF_042656005.1 Kitasatospora misakiensis
TTGGGGGCTGGGCCCGGTGGTTGCTCGGTGCGACGCATTCGAAGTTACGGGCGGCTCTGGTGGGTTTCAAGGATTCGCAGGTTTAGCGAGGTCAGTGGGGGGTTACCGGTCGTAACGATCACCAGAATGGGCCGATTTGAAGGCAAATGCACCGTTTTTCAAGATCGAACAGGGCCTGATGGTGGTCCGGGCCACACGCGGGGGCCTGTGAGCCCGCGCACAGGTCGACACCCCGTGACCGCGCCCCGCCCCACCCGTGACGACGCGACCCCCGCGCGGGTGGCCCCCACCACAGCCCTCACCCGTCGCGCCCCCTGTCGTCACCCACCGTGTCCGGAATAGCCTCGGGCCATGAGCAACGACAGCGATGCGGAGCAGGGAGCGGCGGCAGCCGACGGGGCCGAGGAACCGGGCGCGGCGGTCGCCCCGGCCGGATTCGAGCTGGGCACCGACGGGCCGAAGATGATCGTGGCGGGCCTGGACGGCTCGGACTCCTCCTGGCGGGCGACCGCCTACGCGGCGGGCCTCGCCCGGCGGCAGAACGCCACCCTGGCGGTCGCGTACATCCAGCCGGTGCTGGGTGCGGCCACCGCGCTCGCCGGTGCGGCCGTGGAGGAGACGACCCGGGAGATCGCCGACGAGCTGCTCGACGCGCTCCGCGAGGCCGAGCACCGTTTGCGCGACGTCTGGCGGGTGGACTGGCGGTTCCTGACCGTGCGCGGCGACCCGTACGCGGGCCTGGCGCGGCTGGCGGACGAGCTGCGGGCGGACGCGGTGGTGGTCGGCGCCTCCGAGCAGGCCGGGCACCGGGTGATCGGCTCGGTCGCGGTGCGGCTGGTCAAGGCGGGCCGCTGGCCGGTCACGGTGGTCCCGTAGGCGCGGTCCCCGGCAGAAGAGGATCGAGGGCTGCGGTCCCGGCGGGTGCCGGGGCCGCAGCCCTCGCGGTGTTCGTACGGGTGGGCGCCGGCGAACCGCCGCCGCCCGGCTGAGCGGCGGCTACAGGATGGAGAGGCTGTTGCCGCAGATGTTGGCCTGGAAGTTGATCGGGATCTGGATCTGGTTGCCGGACAGCACGCCCGGGGAGTTGGCCACCACGCCGCTGGCGTAGGCGCCGCCCTGGTTGATGCAGACGGTACCGCCGCCGCCGTTGAAGCCTTCGAAGCCGTCGAGGCCGCTGAGGACCGGGGCGGAGGGCGCGTGGTGCGCGGTGCTGTCGCAGTCGCCCGCGAAGGCGGGGCCGGCGGACAGGACCGCCAGCGCGGCGCTGAGGCCGGCGGCGAGCAGGTACTTCCTGGTGTTGGTCATGGCGAAGGAATAGCCAGCCGACACGCCCATGACGACATAATCCGACCATAGGATCACCCGAATGCAGTCCTGATCGCACACCGATGCAGGAGCCCCGCCGCCCGGCCGGCGCACCGGAGGGGCGGTCCGGCGATCCCTGTGGTGCGGCGATCCCTGTGGTGCGGCCGCGCCTCGCTCGGCGCCGCGTGCGGCTCACCCGGGGCGCCCCTTCCGTTGTCCCAGCCGGGAAAACCGGGCCGGAACGGGACCCCGGCCCCGTGCGTCCGGGACAGCCGCTCGCCGACTCTCGATGCACGGCCGCAGCCCGGGTCCGGTGACCCCGGCCGACGGCCGCCACCACAGCACGAACGGGAGACGCGTATGTACGCACACTGGGGCACCTTCACCAAGAACGACACCCTCGGCGACTGCCTCGCCCTGGCCCAGAGCGCGCTCCTGCGCCAGGGCTTCCAGGTCTGGGACCTCGCGGGCGACGGCGACTACCAGGTGATCGGGGGCAACGCGAACGTGATCGCCACCATCGTCTGCGTCCCGCAGTCCGGCAACATCTGGCTGACCGTCAGCGCCTACTCCACCGACTCGACGCTCGCCGAGCGGACCCGCAACGACGTGCGCACGTACATCGTCGACTCGATCCGGATCGACTGACCGACGACGAAGGCCGGGTCGAACGGCCGGCGGTCCCGGGGGCGGCAGGCCCGCCCCCGGGACCGCCGGGGCCCGGCGATAGGCTGCGTGACCATGACGGACACCTCGGTCGATCCGCCCCGGACGCCCCGCCACAGCACCGCCGCAGGCCCGTCCGGCGCAGGTCCGTCCACCGGTGGCGCGTCCGATCGGGATCCGTCCACCGCGGATCTGTCCACCGCGGGCCCGTCCACCGCGGACCCGTCCGGTGCCGACCTGCACCTCGACCTGCCCGCCACCGGCAGTCGCCGGGCCGCCCTGATGGCCGCCCTCCGGGAGGCGATCCGCGGCGGCCGGCTCGCCCCCGGCACCCGGCTGCCGCCCTACCGGGCGCTCGCCGCCGACCTCGGCATCGCCCGCAACACCGCCGCCGACGCCTACGCCGAACTGGTCGCCGAGGGCTGGCTCACCGCCCGCCAGGGCTCCGGCACCACCGTCGCCGAACGGGCCGAACCCGTCCCCCCGACCCGGGCCCGCCGCTCCTCCCCGCCGCCGCGCCCCACCCACGACCTGCGGCAGGGACAGCCCGACGCCGCCGCCTTCCCGCGCGCCGCCTGGCTCGCCGCCGGACGGCGGGCGCTCACGGCCGCGCCCAACGAGGCGTTCGGACCCGGCGATCCGCAGGGCCGGCGCGAACTGCGCGAGGTCCTCGCCGACTACCTCGCCCGGGCCCGCGGCGTCCGCACCGACCCGGACCGGATCGTGATCTGCTCCGGCTTCGCCCACGCGCTGCGGCTGCTGTTCGACGGCCCGCGCGCCGTGCTCCCCGCCCGGACGGCCGGAGCGCTCGCCGTCGAGGGGTACGGGCTGGCCTTCCACCGCGGCCTGCTGGCCGCCGCCGGGGTCACCACAGTCCCGCTCCCGCTCGACGAACACGGCGCGCGGGTGGGCGGGTTGGCGCACCAGCCGGAGGTCCGCACGGCGCTGCTCACGACCGCCCACCAGTTCCCGACCGGGGGTCCGCTGCACCCGGGCCGTCGCGCGGCGGTGGTCGACTGGGCGCGCGGCCGTGGCGGACTGGTGCTGGAGGACGACTACGACGGGGAGTTCCGCTACGACCGGCAGCCGGTCGGCGCGCTGCAGGGCCTGGACCCGGAGCGGGTGGTCTACCTCGGGACGGCCAGCAAGAGCCTCAGCCCCGCGCTGCGCCTCGGCTGGATGGTGCTGCCCGACCACCTGGTGGACCGGGTGCTCGCCGCCAAGGGCGAGCGCGAGGCCTGGGCGAGCGCGCTGGACCAGCTGACCCTCGCCGAGTTCATCGACTCCGGCGGCTACGACCGGCACGTCCGACGGATGCGCCGCCGCTACCGGGACCGCCGGGACCGGCTGGTCGGCGCGCTGGCCGAGCGCGCCCCGCACATCGAGGTCACCGGCATCGCGGCCGGGCTGCACGCGGTGCTCCGGCTCGCACCCGGGACGGAGCGGTCGGTGCTCAAGGCGGCCGCCTACCGGGGGCTGGCACTGGACGGGCTGGCGGACTACCGGCACCCGCTGCTCGCACCGGAGGCGATGCCGGCGACGGACGGCCTGGTCGTGGGCTACGGGACCCCGCCCGACCACGCCTACCCGGCGGCGGTGGAGGCGCTCTGCGCCATCCTGCCGTCGCCGCTCTGAGCCGTCGCCGCTCTGAGTCGTCGGTCGCGTCGGCCCCGGCCGACGTCGTGGGTCCGGCCGGGCGGGCGCGGAGGGTAGGGCTCGGGCCGTCGCCGGACGGCGGAACCGGACGGAAACGGCCCCGGGTGTCCGCTCCGCTGTCATATGCCGGTACGGACCGGGGCGGAGGCGGACATCGGCGCGCGCACCGCCGCCTACGCTCGTTGGTCATGCGCACTTCATTTCTGAGCCGTACCGGCCTGCCCGCGATCCTCGCCCTCCTCCTCGGCCTGCTGCTGTCGGCCACCCCCGCCCACGCGGACACCCCGCTGCTGTCCGTCTCCGTCGACAAGGCCACGGCCGTCCCCGGCTCCGAGGTCACCCTGACGCTGACCCTGACCAACCCGCACGACACCCCGGCGCAGTTCGTCTACGAGTCCATCCAGCCGACCTACGGCACCACCCTGAACACCGGCCTGAAGTACGCCTTCTCCTCCTGCGGCGGCAATGTCACGGCCTGCGACACCGGTGCCACCAGCGGCCTGGTCCACCACTCCGTCCCCGTCGCGGCCGGCGCCACCACCACGGTCACCCTGACGTACACCATCGGCGGCGACTCGGTCTGCGGCGACGGCGCGCGGATCGACTTCTACACGTACCTCTACTACGAGTACGCGTCGGGTGCGGCCAGCGACTCCGGAATCTTCTCGGTTCCCGGCAACGAGGTCACCTGTTCCTGAGCCGTTCCCCCGCCCGGGCCGACCGGCCGTCAGCGCGCTCCCCGTCAGGTGCCGATCACCCCCGTACCGGCACCTGACGGGGCCTTCGCCGGTTCCGTCCGCGCTGCTCCGGCAGTCGGCCGACGGGCGTTGTCGGACCCGCGTGGCAGGCTTGGCGCATGGCCGAACTCGTGACCACCGAGACCCTCGTGACCGCGCCCGCCGAGGGCGCGCCGCCGATTCCCGGCGATGTCGCGGAGCTGATCCGCGCCCGGGCCGGCGAGCAACTGGCGCCCCTGGTCCACCGACTCTTCCGCCCCTCCCTCGTCCTCGACCCCGTACCGGGGGAGCCCCCGGCCGCCTCCGGCCCGGACGGCGCGGTGGTCGGGCGGCTCGGCGGGTTGCCGGCGCTGCCGACCGGCACGGACTGGCCCGAGTTCGCCGGGCGTCCGATGCAACTGCTCGCCCAGCTCGACTGCGCCGCCCTCGCCGCAGCCTTCCGGTCCACCGGGCCGGATGCCGGGGGCTGGCCACTGCCCGCCGACGGCCTGCTGCTCTTCTTCCACGACGAGTGGCTCTCCGACTTCAGCGGCCGCGGCTGCCGCGTGCTGCACATACCCGCCGGTGCGCCGCCGCGGCCCGCGCCGGCCGCCGACGGGGTCACGCCCGCCGTCCCGGCCGTCCCGGTCCGGGCCACCTGGGCGGTCTCCGCGCCGTCCTACCAGGACCGCGAGCTGGAGCGGCTGTTCCCGGACGACTTCCTGGTCGCCCTCGACCTCGCCCAGGACCTCGCCGAGGGGCTGCCCCGCCCGGCGGTCCGGCTGCTGGGCTGGTGCGACACCGACACGGGCCGACCCGAGGGACACCGCCCGCTGCTCCAGATCGAGAGCGGCGTCCTGGCCGCCGAGTGGGGCGAGTGCGTCAACGTCTCCTTCTGGATCTCCGACGAGGACCTCGCGGCCGGCCGCTTCGACCGGGTACGGCACGGCTTCGAGGTCGCCTGACCCGGCCCGCCGCCCGGTCGGCGTCCCGAGCCGCCCGGCAGGCGGGAGGTCTCGGGCAGAGCCTAGGCTGGAAGGAGGCCCGGGTGAGCGGTCGGCCGCCGGTCCGGGCATGGCCGGAGCGTGCGGCGGAGCGGTGGGACGGACGTGGCCCCGAAGACTGACGCGGACCCCGAGCACCCGGACCCCGCACGACCGGAACACCCCGGGCGCCCGGAGCCCGCGGTCCCGTCCGGTCCGGCCGAGCCGCCGGACCGCGCAGCGCACAGCGACGCCCCCGCGCCGGACGGGACCCCGGCCCCCGACACGACCCCCGGGTCGGAGGGCGCCCCCATCGCCGAGCTGGTCCGTTCGATGCGCGCTCACCCGGCCCGGATGCCGGAACTGCTCGCCGTCTTCGCCGTCCGCCACCGCGGTCCCCGTGCCGCGCGCCGCGTCGCGGCGCTCCGGGCGGCCCACCCGGAGGCCTCGACGGGCGAGCTGGCCGCGCGGGCCGTCGACCACGCCCGGCGGGTCAGCCAGAGCGAGGGCGCCTTCGTCGGCGGACCGTTCCTCTGGCTGATGCCGTTCGCCTTCTGCACCGCGCTGCTGGCCCAGGGGCAACTGCTGCTGGAGTTGGCCGCCCTCGCCGGCAAGGACCCCACGGACCGGGCCCGTGCCCCTGAGCTGCTCGTCCTCCAGGGCGCCCACCCCGACCTCGCCGCCGCCGAGCGGGCCCTCGCGGCCGGCCCGCCACCGCCCGACCCGTCCCGTAGCACCGGCCGCCTCCGGGGGTTCGGCGCACTGATTTGGCGGATGGCCCGCCTGCTCGGGCTGACCAGCGAGGGCACCGTCCCGCCGCCGTCCCGCTGGCGGTCCGCGGGGGAGTGGTCGCTGCTCGCCCTGGTGCTCCTGATGGGCACCGTCGCGCCGCTGGTCTGGCTCCCCTACATGGCGCTGTCCTACACCTGGGCCACCGACCGGTTGGCGGTTCGCGGGGTCGCCTTCCACTTCGGCGGCGACCCGGCCGGCTGGCCCGGTCTGCACCGGGCCCGCGCCGATCCCGGTGTCGTGGCCGCCGCCGGGCGGGCCCTGTTCGCACTGCTGGTGCCGGTCGCGGCGGTGGCCGGGCTGCTGCTCGCCGACATCCGGCTCGCCGACAGCCGTTGGCCGGTCCTGGCGTTCGTCCTGATCGCCCTGTCCGTGGTGGTGGGCACGCTGTGGTGGACGGCGCACCGGCGCGCCCTGAGGGCGTCGAGGCGCGCGGCCCACCCGGGCCAGGAGCCCGCCGGGTGAGTCCGGTGCGTCACCGGCGGCCCAGGACCCACTACGACGAACGGGCAGACGGGTCCGGTGAGTTGAGGCCGGCGCCGGCCTGATCGGCGGCCCTGTTCGCATTGTGTTCGAACAGCGAACGCATGTTCGCCACGTCCGCGCCCCACCGGCTGGGGCGCGGACCATCGCGCTGCTCCGTTCGGGTGGAGTGAATCGTTCCTACGTCTGGGCGATTCGCATGCGCAGAGCCGTGACGGCGCACTGGTGCACGGTCCTCGGATTCAAACCTTCCGATCGGAGAGATTCACCCAATCGGGGGGCGCTCGGCTGCCGCGCCGGGTTGGTCGTGTGTTGGTGATCTAGGGTTCCGATGGATCGCCCGAGTGGGCGCACCTGCATCGCGAAGACCGCCAAAACCCCCACCAATACGCGTATCTGATGACCCGTCCAGACGAGGTTCCGGCAGCCGCCGGTCGCGCGACGGGTCGGCGTGACCTGATCACACGAATGGAGAACCCTGCCGATGACCGTGGAGACGCCCCCGGAGACGCCTCAGGTGGCACAGTCGAGCCTGACGACGGCCGCTGCCCGCAATCTCGCCACCACCACCAAGTCCGCGCCGCAGATGCAGGAGATCACCTCCCGCTGGCTGCTCAAGGTGCTGCCTTGGGTGCAGGCCGCCGGTGGCGCCTACCGGGTCAACCGCCGACTGACCTACACCGTCGGCGACGGCCGGGTCGAGTTCATCAAGACCGGTTCCGAGGTCCGGGTCATCCCGCAGGAGCTGGGCGAACTCGCCCTGCTGCGCGGCTTCGAGGACGACGCGGTGCTGACCGCGCTGGCCGACCGCTGCGAGCAGCGCGACTTCGGCCCGGGCGAGGTGCTCGCCGAGCGCGGTGAGCCCGCGGACCGGATCTACCTGATCGCCCACGGCAAGATCAACCAGATCGGCACCGGCAAGTACGGTGACGAGACGGTGGTCGGCGTGCTCGGTGACGGTGACCGGTTCGGCGAGCAGTCCGTCCTCGACCAGGACGCCGTCTGGGAGTTCACCGCCAAGACGGTGACCGCCGGTACCGTGCTCTCGCTGCCCCGCCGGGACTTCGAGCAGATCCGGGACAACTCGCCCGCGCTGCAGGCGCACCTCGATGCCTTCCTGGCCCTGCCGCTCCAGCGCCAGAACGAGCGCGGCGAGGCCGAGATCGCCATGTCGGCCGGCCACCACGGTGAGTACCAGCTGCCGGGCGCGTTCGTGGACTACGAGCTGAAGCCCCGCGAGTACGAGCTGAGCGTCGCGCAGACGATCCTCAAGGTGCACACCCGGGTCGCCGACCTCTA
This sequence comes from Kitasatospora misakiensis, assembly GCF_042656005.1. Classification (NCBI taxonomy): domain Bacteria; kingdom Bacillati; phylum Actinomycetota; class Actinomycetes; order Kitasatosporales; family Streptomycetaceae; genus Kitasatospora; species Kitasatospora misakiensis. Next base: position 7,898 of record NZ_JBHSOF010000024.1, read on the forward strand.
CAACCAGCCGATGAACCAGATCGAGCACCAGCTCCGGCTGACCATCGAGGCGCTGCGCGAGCGCCAGGAGTTCGAGCTGGTCAACAACCCGGAGTTCGGTCTGCTCAACAACGCCGACTTCGCCCAGCGGATCCAGACCCACTCCGGCCCGCCCACCCCGGACGACCTGGACGAGCTGCTCAACCGCCGCCGTGACCCCGACTACCTGCTCGCGCACCCGCGGGCCATCGCCGCGATCGGCCGGGAGCTCAACGCGCGCGGGATCTACCCCCACCACGTCGACCTCGGCGGGCAGCAGGTGCCGGCGTGGCGCGGAGTGCCGATCCTGCCCTGCAACAAGATCCCGATCAGCAAGGAGAACACCAGCTCCATCCTGGTGATCCGGACCGGCGAGGACAACCAGGGCGTCATCGGCCTGCACCAGACCGGCATCCCGGACGAGTACCAGCCGGGCCTCTCGGTCCGGTTCATGGGCATCGACGAGAAGGCGATCATCTCCTACCTGGTCAGCGCGTACTACTCGGCCGCGATCCTGGTGCCGGACGCCGTCGGTGTCCTGGAGAACGTCGAGATCGCGCACAGCCGCCACTGAGCCGTACGGCACGGCGTGCTGCGCGGCGAGGCGCGGCGACGCGCGCTCGGGCGGGCCGTCCCCGGAGGGCTCGCCCGGTTGGCCGTAACCGGCCCACCGCATGATCGTTTCACCTGATGCCGGACGGCCCGCCCCCGCGGCGGGCCGTCCGGTGTCGGCCCCCCTTTCCGGCGTGGGCCGGCCCTCCTGACGACACGAGAGGTGCATGGAGCCCATGTCGCAGCACCAGCCGCCCCGGCGGATACCGACGGACGGGTCGTCGTGACCGCGGACCGGGTGCCGGCGAACGACGCCACCGACCGCGAGGCCGTCGAGAGCGGCGGTCGGGGCGGCCGGGGCGGTCGCGAGAGCGCGTTATCCGTGCACGCCGGCCCGCGGGCGCGGCGGGTCCGAGTGGCCGGGGCCGCCGCCGCTGTGGCCGCGCTATGCGCGTTACTGACCGGTTCGGCCGCCGCCCGCTCCTCGACGGCCCAGCACGGCGGGAACCCGCACGGACCGATCGTCGAGACCTGCGTCTCCACCGGCACGAGTGTGTCGGTCGGGGTCGGCCACGGCGGCGTGGACGTCGAGGTGGACGTGGACGTGGAGGTCGGTGTGGACGTCGACCTCTCCGGGATCCTGCACCACCCGTACCCGACGCACCCGAAGCCGTGGCCGTGGCCGACCAAGCCCTGGCCGCCGAAGCCGACGCACCACCACCCCTGCCCGTCCCCGTCGCCGACGCCGTCTCCGAGCGTCACCCCGACGCCGACGCGGACGACCCCCGCGCCGACGCCCACGCCGAGCCCCACCGCGACGCCGACGCCGACCGCCACACCCACCCCGACCCCCACGCCGGTCACGGAACCGCCGCCGACCCCGGCCCCGGCGCCGCCCGCCCCGCCCGTCCCGACGCCGCGGCCCACCCCGCCGACCGCGTCACCCCGGCCGCCCGCGCCCACCCCGCCCGCGCCGACGCCTTCGCCGAGACCGGCGAGCCCGCGGCCGTCCGCGCCGCCGGTGGTCCCGCCGCCCCCGGCGCCCGCCCCCGAACCGCCCGCCCCGCCGCCGCCCGCCCCGCCGCCCCCGGCCCCCAGCCCGGCGCGTCCCGCCCCGACGCTGCGGCCCGTGCCGGCCGCCGCGCCGGTGGAGGCACCGGAGCGGCACCACGGCAGTTCGCCGACCCGGACCATGCTGGTCGTCACCGTGCCCGCCGTGCTCGCCGCGGCAGCGCTGCGTTCGCGCGGTGGGGGAGGCCGAGGCCGTGGTGGCGGCCGTGGCGGTTCAGGTTCAGGTTCCGGTTCTGGCGGTTCGAGCGGCTCCTGACGCCGCTCCCCGCCCCCTGCTCCGTTTTCCCGTAGCCGTCCCGAGCTCTTCGGTGTACGGCCCCGACTGTTTTCGATCGACCCCTGTCGATTCCCGACCGAGAAAGGAGTCCCGATGTCCGAGTGGTTGGCGCTGGCCATCGCCATGCTGGCGGCCTGTGCCGTCGTGGTGGCGGTGGTGCTGCTGAGGCACCGCCGTGTCGGTGAGGACGAGGACACCGACGAGACACCCGACGTCATCGAGTACATGACGATGATGATCGGCGTGGTCTACGCGATCGTGCTCGGCCTCGCCATCGCCGGCGTCTGGGAGACACGCGGTGTCGCGCAGGACGACGTCTTCCGTGAGGCGCAGGCGCTGCACGAGGTGAGCGCGCGGGCGGAGGTCTACCCGGTGGAGTTCCGCGACAAGGTCCGCGCCGACGTCGACGCCTACGTCTCTTACGTGGTCGACGTGGAGTGGACGTACATGCGCGAGAACGGCGAGATCTCCGAGCGCGGCACGGAGTTGCTGAACAAGCTGCGCACCGATGTCGCGACCCGTCCCCCGGCCTCGGACCTGGAGGCGCAGTCCTACCAGCCGATCCTGGACCGGATCAGCATCGCCGACGACGCCCGCAACGCGCGCGGTCAGAACGCCGGCCCGACGATGCCGGGCGTGGTCTGGTTCGGCCTGATCGTCGGCGCGGTGGTGACGGTCGGCATGGTGTTCGCCCTGCAGATCCGGCGCTCCCGCCGGGAGTTGCTGCTGGCCGGGGCGTTCAGCGCGCTGATCGCCTTCCTGCTCTTCCTGATCTGGGACTTCGACGACCCGTTCGGCCGGAGCGTCTCGGTCACCACCCAGACGTTCACCGATCTGTTCCCGCACCTGGGTGGCGGGAGCGACTGAGCGCGCCCTTCGGAATCCTCCTGCGGGCCGACCCCCATAATCCGGGCCTTCGATAATCTGATCGGGCCGTTGGGGGTCGGCCCCGGCGTGTGCGCCGAGAGGAATCGCGAGCAGTGGCCCACCAGCAGCCCGGCCAGGGCGAACAGTTCCCGACGACCACGCGCCCTGGACGTGCCTGGTGGTGGCTGCCGGCCGAGGAGCGGCGTCGGCGCAAGCGCCGGCAGCAGGAGTGGAAGGCGTACCTGCGCAGGCACGGGGAGCGGAAGAAGGACAGCGACTTCGACGACTACCTGCCCTCCGGCTGCGGCAACGGCGGCCGTGGGGGCAATGGTGGCGGGGGTGGCGGCTGCGGGGGTGGCGGCAACGGCGGGTGCGGTGGCGGCGGCGGTGGGTGCGACGGCCCCTGCCTGCTCGCGCTCCTCCCGGTGATGACGGTCGCCGGCCTCCGGTTCGCCCTCACCGGCGTCCGGGGCGGCCAGGGCGGTAGGGGCGGCGGCCGGACCCGCAGCGCGGAGCACGGCACGGACCCGGCCGCGCCCCCGCCGCGCGGCCTGGCGGCCGCGGTGCTGTACGGCGCGGTGCACCACTACCGCACCGAGATCAGCCCGAAGCGCCCGGCCTGCTGCCTGTACACGCCGAGCTGCTCGACCTACGCGGTGCAGGCGCTGCACCGGCACGGCGCGGTGCGCGGCGCCCGCCTCACGGCCGGCCGTCTGCTGCGCTGCCGCCCCGCCGCGGCCCGGCGCAGGAACGGCGTCGACCCGGTGCCGGAGCGCTGAGCCGACCGGAAGCGCGGGGCCGGCCGGAGTGTCCCGGTCGGCCTCTCGCCATTGCCCGGACCGGTACGGTGGCCTCCCGAGAAGTCCCCGCGTCGAACGGAGAACGGGTCATGGACAGCCGCGCCTGGGACGAACGCTACGCCGCGAGCGAGCTGGTCTGGGGCACCGAGCCCAATCGCTGGGTGGTCCGCGAGCTGGCCGGTCTCACCCCCGGGCGGGCCCTGGACCTCGCCGCCGGGGAGGGCCGCAACAGCATCTGGCTCGCCGCCCTCGGCTGGGAGGTCACCGGCCTCGACTTCTCCACCGTCGCCCTCGGCCGCGCCGAACGGCTCACCGCCTCGCTGCCCGACGAGGTCGCCGACCGGCTGACCTGGCGGCACGGCGACGCACGCGGCCTGGAGGCGCCGCCGGAGGGCTACGACCTGGTCGTGGTCGCCTACCTCCAGCTCCCCGCCGAGGACCGCCGGGCGGCGCTGCGCGGCGCCGCGGCGGCGCTCGCGCCCGGCGGCACCCTGCTGGTAGTCGGCCACGACAGCACCAACCTGACCGAGGGGGTGGGCGGCCCGCAGGACCCCGCCGTGCTCTTCACCCCCGAGGACGTCCTCGCCGACCTGGCCGGCGCCGGTCTGCGGACCGTCCGGGCCGAACGGGTCCGCCGCCCCGTCGCCGCCGACGCCGGCCATCGCGGCCCGGCGGACGGCGGGGCCGCCGCGGAGGCGGTGGACGCCCTGGTCCGCCTGGAGCGGACGGCCTGAGCGGACGCCCCGCCTGGGAGGTCACCCGGACCTCCGGCGCCGGACCGCATCCGGGGCGGGTGCGCGGGGTATGCAGGTGTCCCGGGACGAAGGCGTCCCGCGACGCCAAGAAGATCTACAGTGCTGTAGATTCAAGGCGCAGGCGAGCAACGAGGAGGGCGCGATGAGCGTTTCGCTGGCGAAGGGGCAGAAGCTGAGCCTGGAGAAGCCGGGCGGAGGCCGACTGGGAGTGGTGCGGATGGGCCTCGGCTGGCGGGCGGCCCAGCGCAAGGGCTTCCTCGCCAAGCTGTTCGCCTCCCAGGAGATCGACCTGGACGCCTCCGCGGTGCTGTTCTCCGGCGGCAAGCCGGTCGACGTGGTGTTCTTCCAGCACCTCACCAGCAACGACGGCTCGGTGCGGCACAGCGGAGACAACCTGACCGGCGGCGCCGGGGACGCGACCGACGACGAGACCATCACCGTCGACCTCACCGCCGTGCCGGCCGAGGTGGACCAGATCCTCTTCACCGTGAACTCCTTCACCGGCCAGACCTTCCAGGAGGTCGAGAACGCCTTCTGCCGGCTGGTCGACACCCAGACCGGCACCGAACTGGCCCGGTACACGCTCACCGGCGGCGGCGCGTACACCGCGCAGATCATGGCCAAGATGCAGCGCACCCAGGCCGGTTGGCAGATGATCGCGATCGGCCAGCCGGCCGGCGGACGCACCTTCCAGGACCTCATGCCGGAGCTGGTCAAGCACCTCTGAGCGACCGGCCGCGCGGCCCGCCCGGGTATCTCCGGGCGGGCCCGTCCGCATGCCCGCGGGCCGCGTCGGCGGGCGTGCCCGGTCGGGTGGAGTTCCGCGATAACCCTGCGGCGCCCTCCGCGAGTCGGCTAACACTGGCCGCATGGACGATGACGCCGTGCAACTGCCGGAGCACCTGACGATCAGGGTGACCCACACGGACGACCCGGTCGCCGCCGTGGCCGGCCTGGAGGCCTGGGCATCCCGCGAGAAGTACCCGAACCTGATGATGATGCCGCCCGTCTTCGGCAGCCTGGAGCGCACCGACGCGGGCGCCTGGCGGGTCCTGGACTTCCACGCCACCACCCCGCAGGCCGCCCGGGACGACCTGGGCCACACGTTCCGGATGTGGGCGCTCGCCGAACCCGGCACCGACCAGGCCGCCGACCGGGAACTCGACGAGGCGGAGCGCGCCTCCTACACCGCGGCCTACGAACGGCTGGAGTGGGAGGCGCTCGACGAGATCTCCGCCGGCGGCCGCGACTACCGGATCTTCCGCGCTGAGCAGGTGCTGCGTTCGGGCCCGGACGGCATCGAACCGCCCCGCCCGACCGACCCGGACCCGGCCGCCGTCGGCGAGGGGTGCCGACTGCCGTCCCGGATCCGGGGGTTCGTGATCGACCCGGCGGCCGGGGTGACGCTGGTCGACGGGATCCTGCGGCTGGACATGATGTCGCTGGTGCCGACCGGCCGGTTCATCCCGGAGGACGTCCGGGACGAGGCGCGGCTCGCCTCCCACCTCCACCCCAACGTGCTGGTGCTGCCGGTGCACTGTGCGGTCGCGGAGTACCGGGAGGGCCGCTGGGGGCCGATGACCGGCGCCTGCGAGACCCCGCAGCAAGCCCGGGACACCCTCGCCGCCTACCTGCGGGAGTTCGCGCCCCGGCTGGACCCGCACCTCGGCGAGGAGGAACTCGCCCGGTACGCGGAGGCCGCCGACCGCCTGGACGCCGAGCGGCCCAACGACCTGCGCGCCGCCGACCGCCGCTTCCAACTGGTCCGGGTCGAGCCGGTGGTCCGCCTCGGCCCGGACGGCCCGGAGCCGCCCCGCAGCACGGACTGGGACCCGGAGCCGCCACTGCGGGTCCAGGAACAGCGCGACCGCGAGGCGGGCATCTTCTACGGCGAGGACGAGGACGAGGACGGCGAAGCGGGGGACGACTGACGGCGGCTGAGAGAGTGCTCCGGAGCGCGCCCCCGGCCCGGTCGGCGGTCTGTCCGTCACCTGTCGGTCGGCCGGCCCCAGGTGACGGGGAGGGTGTGGAGGCCACCGGTCACGCTCGTGGCGTCGACCGGGACCTCCTCCGGCGGGCAGGCGAGGCGCAGGTGCGGGAGGCGGCGGAACAGGGTCTCGTAGGCGATCCGCAGTTCCAGTCGGGCCAGGCCGGCGCCCAGGCAGAAGTACTTGCCGTGGCCGAAGGCCAGGTGGGGATTGGGGGTGCGGGCGAGGTCGAGGGTGTCCGCGTTCGGGAAGATCCGGTCGTCCCGGTTGGCGGACTGGAAGGAGAAGACCACGAGGTCGCCGGCGGCGATCCGGCTGCCGCCGTACTCCAGGTCGGTGCGGGCGTAGCGGGGCATCCAGCTGCCGCCCGGTACCGCGAGCCGCATGACCTCCTCGACGGCGGCGGGGGCGAGGCCTGGGTCGGCGGCCAGTGCCGTGCGGGCGGCGGGGTGGGCGAGCAGGTACAGCAGGCCGTAGGGGAGGCGGGTGGCGACGGTCTCGTAGCCGGCCAGGAGGATGCCGCTGAGGGCGTGCGGGAGTTCGTCGGGGCGCAGGACGCCGCTCTCGGTCGCGTCGGAGTCGTCGGCGCGGGCGGCGAGCTCGGTGAGGAGGTCGTCGGCGGGGGCGCGGCGGCGCTGGTTGAGGAGCTCGCCGATCGTGCGGTCGAGGGCTCGCCACTCCGCCGCGTCCGCCGGGCCCCCGGGGTCGGGGGCTCGGCGGACCCGGTCCGACCAGGCGGCGAACGTGTCCCGCCGCTCCGCCGGGATGCCGATGAGGTCGCAGATCACGCCGAGCGCGAAGGGCCGGGCGAGGTCCGCGCACAGGTCGGCCGGCGGGCCCGTGTCGAGCAGCACGCCGAGCAGCGCGTCGAAGGAGGTTTGGAGCCGGGGCCGGAGCCGTTCGACGCGGCGTGCCCCGAAGGCCTCGGTGAGGGTGGTCCGCCAGCGCCGGTGGTCCGCCACCGCCGTGGCGTGGTTGGTCTCGGGGCCGAGCAGCGCGGCGTCCCAGAGCCGGGGCGCGCGGGCCGGGTCGGGGTGCGACTTGCCGATCCGGGGGTCGCCGCAGAGCGCCCGGACGTCGGCGTGGCCGGTGACGAGCCAGGCCCGGTCGCCGGTGGCCGTGGGGAGTCTGGCCAGGCCGCCGCGCTCGCGGAGTCCGGCGAACTCGGGCGGCTCGGCCAGGGCGGCGGGGCAGGCGAACGGAAGGATGCCCTCCCCGGCCGTCACCTCGTCCGCCTCCCCGGCCCGGTCGGCTGCTGTGCCGGCGGCGGTGTAGCTGTCCGAGCTCATGACGTGTCCCCCCTCGCCGGCCGCGGCGGCCGGTGCCAGTCGTCTTCCCGGCTCAGCGTCGTTCGTGGACCGCCCGGTCGTCCTCGCTGCGGCGCTGGGTGCGGCGCTGGGTGCGGCGCTGGAGGGCGGCGGTCGCGGCGGTGGTCGTGATCGCCTGGACCACCGTGGCCATCGAGCCCGGGTGGACGGCCAGGAAGAGGTTGGGCTCGACCAGTTCGAGCTCCATCACCACGGGCGTGCCGTCGGCGCTGTCGACGAGGTCCACCCGGGCGTACAGCAGGTCCGCCGCGCCCGGCACCGTGGCCAGCGCCCGCTCGGCGACCGCCAGGTCGGCGGGGGTCGGCGACCACGGCTGGATGCCCGGGTGGGCGACCTTGCGCTGGTCGAACGGCACGTCGGGGGAGAGCACCGCGTTCTTCCGGATCGCGTGCAGGAACCGTCCCCGGACGAAGACCAGCGCCCGTTCGCCGGTGGCGTCGATGCCGCTCATGTACGGCTGGAGGATGGCGGTGAGGCCCTCGGCGTGCATCCGGGCCACCTGCTCGCGCGCCTCGTCGTTCTGCTCGGGCCGGTAGCGGGCGGCGTAGCGGGCGCCGGCGCCGATCACCGGCTTGAGCACGTACTCGTGGTCGTCCGGCAGGTCGGCCGGGTCGCCGGGGGCCAGGTAGCGGGTGCGGACGACCGGGACGCCGGCCGCCGCGAGGGTGCCGAGGTAGCTCTTGTCCGAGCTCCAGCGCACCACCTCCGGGGGGTTGACCAGCCGGGTCGCCCGGCTGCAGAGGTCGACCCAGTCGAGGAATTCGGGCTTCCGCCAGGTGTAGTCCCAGGTGGAGCGGATCACCGCGAGATCGAATTGCGACCAGTCGACGCCCGGATCGTCCCATTCCGTAGAGATTGCGTCGGCACCCGCCTCGGAAAGCGCCCGGAGGAGCAGGGGCATGTCATGGTCGGCATTGATTTCCGGACGGGGCCTAGCCATTACCAGTGCGATCTTAGGATCGATCATCGGCCATTTCCTCGGCTTGGGGGGCGGCAGTGCGGCAGTAAGCTACCAGCTGGCCGGCCCCGGGGAATTCCCCACGCGGTCGATGTGCCGATTACTGACCGGTGTCGGTCAATCGTAGAATGTCCTGACCGTCGGCGGCCAGGGTTGTCCCGGGAATGGCGGAATTCCGTGGACCAGGCCCGCTCAGCCGCCCAGGTCGGACCGGATGAGCGCCAGGTGCCGGGCCGCGTGCAGCGTCTCCGGGTGGTCCGCGCCGAGCACCCGCCGGGCGGCCGCCAGGGCGTCGGTCTGGAGCCGGTGGGCCTCCTCGGCCTCGCCCCGTGCGAGCAGCGTCTCGGAGAAGTGGTGCGCCGTCCGCAGCGTCTGCGGGTGGTCGTCGCCCAGCACCCGCCGGTAGCGCGCCAGGGTCTCCCGCTGGAGGCGGTGCGCCTCGTCCAGCCGCCCCAGGCGGCGCAGGGTGGTGCCGTAGGAGTCCGCGGCCCGGAGCGTGTGCGGACTGTCCTCGCCGAACGCCCGTCGGCAGCGGGCGAGGGTCTCCTCGTGGAGTTCGCGGGCCTGCTCGTAGCGGCCGAGCGCGCTGAGGTCGGCGGCCAGGTGGTTCGCCGAGCGGAGGGTGTCGGGGTGGTCGTCGCCGAGCACCCGCCGGTACCGGGCGAGGGTCTCCTCGTGGAGTTCGCGGGCCTGCTCGTAGCGGCCGAGCGCGCCGAGGTCGACGCCCAGGTGGTTCGCCGAGTGCAGGGTGTGCGGATGGTCGGGCCCGAGCAGGCGCCGGTACCGGGCCAGGGTGTCCTCCTGGAGCCGCTGGGACTCCTCGTAGCGGCCCCGCAGGCGCAGGTTGATCGCGTGCCCGTGCGCCAGCCGCAGGGTCTGCGGGTCGTCCTCGCCCAGGGCGCGGCGGCTGCGCGGCATCGACGCCCCGTAGAGCAGGTGCGCCGCCTCGTACCGGCCCTGCTCGCGGTGGGCGCGGGCCAGGCAGCGGCCCGCCCAGAGGACGTGCCGGTCGTCGGGACCGGAGGCGGCCGTCCAGCGGGTGTGGAGGTCCGCCGCGAGGCGGGCGCTCGCCTCGGAGTCGCCGCGCTCGGTGAGGTACCAGGCGGCGTCGCAGGCGAGGTCGCGCAGCTCCGGCGCGTCGGCTTCGCCCGGGTCGACGGCGAGCAGGTGCGGCACCACCCGGGCCCAGGTGGCCCAGGTGGCGGGATCCTCCGGGTCGCCGGGCGCGGCCTGGACGAGGACGGTCCGCGCGTGGCGGCGCACGTCGGCGGCGTCCGCGCCCAGCTGGTCCCGGATGACGGCCTGGACGAGGCGGTGCAGCCGGACGCCGTCGTGGGTGCTGGTCGCCAAGCCCAGCCGGACGGCCGAACCGACGCCCCGGTGCAGGGCGACCGGGTCGGTGTCGGCCAGCGCCAGGGCGGCCAGCGGGCCGGTGGCGGCGTGTGGGTCGGGGGCGGCGTGCGGGTCGGTGGGGCCGTGCGTGCCGGGGGCGTGCGGGTCGTCGGCCTGCGGGGCTCGGGCCGCCACCGACCGGCCGAACGCGAGCAGCCAGTGCACCGGGACGGACTCCGGGGCGAGGAACGCGCACAGCCGCACCACCGCCAGGCCGAGCGGGTCCAGCCGTGCCAGCCTCGTCGCGCTGAGGTCGATGGCCCCCGCGAGCGGCTTGCGGTAGTCGCCGGTGGCGCCCTCGGTCAGCACCGCCGTCGCGTGGGTGTCCAGCAGGGCCAGGTAGTCGCCGACCCGGGTGGCCGTCTCGGCGAGGAAGCCGCCCGCCTGGGCCAGGGCGAGCGGCAGGTCGGCGAGGGCGCTCGCCAGCAGGTCCGCGTCCTCCGGGCTCAGCTCGGGGCGGCGGGTGCGCAGCAGGGCCACCGACTCGTCCCGCTCCATGACGTCGACCGGGACGGTGGTCGCGATCCCCTCCCAGCCGCCGGCCCGCGAGGTGATCAGGACGTGGCCGGGGCCGCCCGGCAGCCACTTGGCCACCCCGGCGCGGTCGTCCGCGTTGTCGAAGACCAGCAGCCAGCGGTTCCGGCCGCGCAGGTGGGCCTTGAGGACGGCGACGGCCGTCGCCGTGTCGGTGCCCGCCTCGGTGAGCGCCAGCTCCACCGCCAGGGCCGCCACCTGCTCGCCGATCAGCGCCGGGTCCTCGGCGGCGATCCACCAGACCAGGTCGTAGTGGGAGGCGAACCGGCAGGCGTACTCGATCGCGATCTGCGTCTTGCCGACGCCGCCGACCCCGCGCAGGGCCTGCACCCCGCCGGTGCTCCCGGTGCCGAGGCGGCGGCGCAGGTCGGCCAGGACGGCTCCGCGGCCGGTGAACTCCGGATTGCGGGGCTCGACGTTCCAGACCGCGGGGAGGCTGCCGCTGACCCGGCCGGGCAGCGGGGCGGCGTCCGGGTCGGCGTCGTGCGCCGACCGGACGGGCGGGGCGGGGTCGGGGTCCAGGTCGGGGTTGGGGTCCAGGTCGGGGGCGGTGCGGGGGCCGGGAATGGATCCGGCGGGGGGTGGGGTCGCGGCTCCGGGTCTCGTCCCAGGGGCGGCTCCGGCTCCGGCGAACTCGGCTTCGGCCACCTCGGCCAGAGCGGTGCGCGCGCGGGCCGCGAGCGCGCGCTCGCCCCGCCGGTCGAGCTCGTCCGCCACCGCCGTCCACGCCTCGACGGCCCGTCCGACGGCCTCCCCGGCGCGCCGGGACGCCTCGGTCCGGGCGGTCGCGGCGGCGTGCAGCTCCGACACCTCCTCCTCCAGCTCCCGCACCCGCTGCCGGGTGGCCCGGAGCTCCTGGCGGGACAGGTCGGGGCGCGGGTCCTCCGCACCCGGTCCCGACTCGGAGCGGACATCGGCCTTGTAACGGACGGCCAGACGGTTCCAGGCGCTCTCCCAGGCCGGCTCGGCGGCCGGGTCGACACCGCACAGTTCGACGAAGACGAGCAGGAACGCCTTGCTCGGGAAGCGGCGGCCGGACAGGACCTCGCCGAGCGTCGTCCTCGGCAGCGAGCGGCCGAGCTGGAGCGCCTTCTTCTCCAAGTCCCGGTAGGACGGGCTGTCCGCACGGATCCGCAGCATGCGCAGACAGCGTGCGAGGTCTTCCTTGCTCGTCGCGGAAGCGGGATCGAGATGATCCGCGGAATGCCCGTTCATCGAGATCGCACAGCCCCCCATGCCTGTCCGACGGTGTCCCGAGGTGTCCGACAGCATACGCGTCCCGCGCCATTACGGGACGCGCCGCGTCCCAACTCGTCGAACCGTTGTCCGTGAAAAGGGGCGATCTGCCCGGACCTGGCGCGTGATCGGCCTCGGTTCTGGCGGGACGCCCCGGGGGGTGGTGATCTGTAGACACGGTGCGCTGTCGGGAATTCCGCCGCCGCACCGGCCGATTCCGGCGGCGTCGTGCGGCACGGGGAGTTCTCCGCGAGAACGGTCGCCGGAATTTCCGGAATCGAATCGGATGACGATATTCCGAGGTCTCGGAGAACGGCGGTTCGGCCGGCGGGCCGGACCGCACGGGAGGAGGGCTCAGCGTGCACACCCAGACACCCCCGACCGGCCGCGGTCCGCGGCGATCGGCCGGGCGGACCCGCGGCCGCCGACTCCGCGGCCGGCTCGGCGGCCGAACCGTCCGGCTGGCCGGGCTCGCCCTGTCCGGCGCGGTCGCCGGACTCGCCATGACCCTCGCCGGAGCCACCGCCGTCAACGCCGGGAACTTCGGCCTCGCCGTGACCACCACGCTCATCGCGGCCTTCCCACCGGCCGGCCGGGCCCACAGCACGTCCGACCGCCCGGACGCCTCGCCCGCCGCCGCCACCACCACCGACGACGCCGCCGCCGGCCCGGACCCCGAGCCCGGCCCGGACGCCGCTTGACCCAGCACGACCAGGGCCGGTCCGTCCGCGAGGACGGACCGGCCCTGGTCTATGCGGGCACCCGGGAGCGGGGCCCGGCCGATCCGACCTGGTCCGAAGGAGAGCGCTTAGTGGGCTGAGGGGGACGGCGCCGCGGACGGTGAGGCCGAGGCGCTCGGTGTGGCGGTGGCGGACGGGGTCGCCGATGGGGTGGGCGTGGGGCAGCCCGGGGCGGTCGGCGTGGGCGTCGTGCTTGGGGTGGCCGACGGGGTCCCCGACGGGGTGGCGGTCGCGCTCGCGCTCGCGGAGGGGCTCGCGGTCGCGCTCGGTGTACCGGTCGGGGTGCCCGACGGCGTGCCGGTCGGGGTCGGGCAGGTGGTCGGTGTGTCCGTGGGCGTCGCGGTCGGCGTGGCGCTGGGCGTCGTGGACGGGGTGCCGGTCGGCGTCGCGGTGGGCGTGGCCGTCGGCGTGGCGGTCGCGCTGGGGCTCGCGCCCCCGGACGGCGTGCCGGTGGGCGTGGTCGACGGAGTGCTGGACGGGGTGCTGCTCGGCTCGGCCGAGGGCGAGGGGGACGCGGACGGCGTCGCGCTCGGCGAGGGCTCGGCCGACGGCGTGCTGGTCGGGGTGCCCGGCGTGGCCGGCCCGGTGGGCGGGTTCGGCGCCGGCTGCGCGCCGGTGGTGCCGCCAGGGGTGACCGGGGCCGACGGTATGACCGGGAGGAGCGGCGTCAGCGGGCCCGGCGTGCCCGGACGGTTCGGGGTGGTGACCGGGCTGCCGGAGCCGAAGTGCGCCATCCAGTTCCGGACCGTGCGCAGGTACTCGGCCGAGTGGTTGTAGCCGAGCACCGCCCGGTCCAGCTGGGCCGGGTCGGACAGGTCGCGGCCGCCCGCGCACAGGTACCGGCCGGCCGCCTCGGCGGCGTCGAAGATGTTGTTCGGGTCGGCCTTGCCGTCCCCGTTGGCGTCCACGCCCCAGGAGGCCCAGGTCGAGGGGATGAACTGCATCGGTCCGACGGCGCGGTCCCACTGGGTGTCACCGTCGTAGCGGCCGCCGTCGGTGTCGGCGATCGCCGCGAAACCGGCGCCGTTCAGCGCCGGGCCGAGGATCGGACGGAACGTCGTCCCGCCGGCGTCCACCGCGCCCCGGCCGGCCTGGCCGGACTCCACCTCGCCGATCGCGGCGAGCAGCTGCCAGGGCAGGTGGCAGCCGGGGGAACGCAGCGTCAGCGCCGCCTCGGCCTTGCGGTAGGCGGCGAAGACCGTCTCCGGCAGGGCCGGACCGGACCGGAGCGGGTCGGTGAAGGGCGAGGTGATCGGCGCGAGCGGCGGCTGGGCCACCGGCAGGGTGCCGCCGCCGTCGACCGCGGCGGTGCCGAGGCCGCCGGGGAGCGGGGTGGCGCCGGGGCCGAACGGCGAGGCGGCGGTGCCGTCCGGGCCGGTGCCCGGGATGCCGCCGCCGGCGAGCTGCTCCGGGACGGTGTCCGCCGCGGCGGCCGGGGCGAGCCCGAGGCCGGTCACCTGAGAACCGGTCAGCGCGGCCAGGGCGGTGAACACCGCCAGCATGCCGGTCACCCGCTTGCCGAGCCGCAGCCGGCGGCCGGCCGTCCGGCCCTCCCGGCGCCCGGTCGCCGCGGGCTTGCCGTCGCCTCGTGCGGCCGCGCCGTTGCTGCTCACCATGGACTCGCCCCTCCCCGTCACCGTCCGGTCCCCTGGGAACGGACGGGCTGTCACCATCGTGCCATCCGGTGCATGACAGATCCCATGACAGATCCCATGACCCGGATGATTAGTATCACGACGATCTGACAGGCCCCCGGTGGCCTGGGGCGATACCGGGCGACACGGTTCGGTGAACGGACGGTGGACCGGTTCGACCGGGCACGGTCAGGGGAAGGAGCGACCCCTCACAGGTCGAGGAGCACGCCGTCCTCGGCCACGGCCGCGCCGGCCGCCGCGAGCGCCGGTGCCAGGGCGGCGGCCTCCGGCGAACCCCGGTGGGCGAGCGGGTTGGTGTTGTTGAGGTGGGTGTAGAGGTAGCGCGGGCCGGGCCGGCGGGCCAGGTGGGGGAGCGAGTCGGCGACCGCCAGGTGCCCCATGCCGCGCGAGGTGCGGGCGCCGCCGGTGCGCTCGGCGAGTTCGTCGTCGGTGGCGAAGGTGCCGTCCAGGATCACCACGTCGGCGTCGGCCGCCGCCCGGTCGACGGCGGGCGTCCACTCGGCGAGGCCGGGGGCGTAGACCGCGATGGCGCGGCCGTCCGCCTCGGTGAAGCGGTAGCCGATCACCCAGTCCGTCCGCTCCGCCGACGGCTCCCCGGCCGCGAGAGCCGGGAGGCCTGGCAGGCCTGGCAGGCCCGGCAGGTCGGCCGCGTACCGGGGCCGTTTGCCGCCGAGCGCCAGCGCCTCGGCCACCAGCCCCCCGGCCAGCTCCACCGGCTCCCCCGGGACGACGGTGTGCCAGTGCGCCTTGGTGTACGGGGTGAGCAGCGGGCCGACCGGGAACGCGCCGTGGAGCGCGGCCCGGACCGGCGCGGTGGCGTGCAGGGTCAGCTCGGCGGCCTCCCGCAGGGTCACCAGCCCCAGGGTGTGGTCGAGTTCGCCGCTGGTCAGCAGGACGCCGCGGAGCGGGGTGGCCCGGGTGCCGGGCGGTGGCGCCAGCTCGGGAGTGGCGAGCAGTTGGGACCGCAGGTCGGGGGAGGCGTTGACCAGGTACCAGGCGGCGCCGTCGGCGCTGATCGCGAGGCAGTCCTGGCGGCGGGCGGCGCCGGTGCGGCGGGCGGTGTCGCAGCCCGCGCAGCCGCAGTTCCACTGGGGCAGGCCGCCGCCGGCCGCGGTGCCGAGGATCCGGATCTTCAGGGGGTGCTCCCTAGGCCGGGCCCGGGGCGGGCGGGACGGGCGCGGTGAACCGGCGCGGCAGCGGGGCCGGGCCGGGCGCCGGGGCCGGTGCGTGGACGAGGTGGTGGTGCGGGGAGAGCCGGCAGGCCGGGTCGGTGGCGCCGGCGTCGCCGGTGAACTGGAAGGCCTGGCAGCGGCAGCCGCCGAAGTCCTGCTCGCGCAGGTCGCAGCTGCGGCACGGCTCGGGCATCCAGTCGGTGCCGCGGTACCGGTTGAAGGCGGGCGAGTCGTGCCAGCTCGCGGCCAGTCCGTCGGTGACCGCGTTCGGCACCGGCATCCCGGGCAGCTGGGCGGCGGCCAGACAGGGCAGCACGGCACCGTCGGGCGCGACCACCAACTGCTCGTTCCCCCAGCCGTTCATGCACGGCTTGGCGGTGCCGCTGTGGAGGTCGGCGACGACATGGGTGATCTCGATCCGGTCGCCGTGCCGCGCGCGGGCGGCGGCGACGTCACGCTCGGCCCGGTGGACCTGCTCGTCGCTCGGCGCGAGGTGGGCCCGGTTGACCCAGGCCCAGCCGTAGAACTGGGTGTGCGCGAGTTCGACCCGTTCGGCGCCCAGGTCGACGGCGAGGTCGGCGATCGCGCCGAGCCGCTCGACGTTGCCGCGGTGCAGCACGGCGTTGACGGTCAGCGGCAGGCCGGCGGCGGTGAGCAGGGCGGCCGCGGCGAGCTTGCGCTCGTGCCCGGTGGGCCCGTTGAGCCGGGTCAGCCCGGCGATGGCGTCGGCGTTCACCGGGTCGGCGTCCTGGACGGACAGTTGGACGTGGTCCAGGCCCGCCTCGGCGAGTTCGGCGGCGCGCGCGCCGTCCAGCGGCAGACCGCTGGTGATCAGGTTGGTGTAGAGGCCCAGCTCGCGGGCGTGCGCGACGATGGTGGTCAGGTCGCGACGGAGCAGCGGCTCGCCGCCGGTGAGGTGGACCTGGAGCACGCCGAGCCCGCGGGCCTGGTCGAGCACCCGCAGCCACTGCTCGGTGTCCAACTCGTCCCGCTGCCTGGTGAGTTCGACCGGGTTCGCGCAGTAGTGGCACTGCAGCGGGCAGCGGTGGGTGAGTTCGGCGACCAGGCCGAGCGGGGCGGGCGCGCGCCTGCCGGCCGCGGCCCCGGGCAGTCCGGCCGCCGGTCGCGGCTCGGCGGGCGCGCCGGTGCCGTCGAGGGTGAGCAGTCGGCGCTCGGCGAGGTCGGCCAGCAGGGCGAGCACCTGGCCGGCGTCCACGCCCTCGTACTCCTCGGCGAGCCGGGCGGTGACCTCGGCGGCGTCGCGCCGGCCGTCGCAGTGCCGCAGGACGGCGGCGGCGGTGCCGTTGAGCAGCAGCACGCCCTCCGGGTAGAGCAGGGCGGCCTGTTGGCGGACCGGGTCGTGGACCAGCCGCACCCCGCGCCGCAGCCCGGGGGCCACGGCGGCGGGTGCGGCGGTCACCGGCCGGTCCAGGAGCTCGCGGCAGACCCGGCAGGCCCGGCAGATTCGGCAGACCCGGCAGACCCGACGGTCGCGCCCGGGGCGGCGGACCCGGCGGTGGCGGCGGTCTCCGGGCCGTAGTCGACGGCGTCGAGCATCGCCCGCAGCACCTCGCACTTGAAGGCGAGCGCCGCCACGGCGGTCTGCTGCTGTTCGGCCGTCACACAGTGGTCCAGCACCACGTCGAGCGTCCGGGCGCTGTCCCGGCGGGCGTCGGGGATCCGGTGCTCGAAGTAGGCGTAGCTGGCCGGGTCGATCCAGTCGTAGTGCTTCTGCCAGGCGGTCACCCGCTCGGCCATGTGGTCCGGCGAGAACATCTCGGTCAGCGCGGCGGCCACGCCCTCGGTCCACGGCCGGGTCTGGCAGAAGTGCAGGTAGCCGTCGACGGCGAAGCGCACGCCGCGCGCCACGTGCCGCTCGTCCAGCACCTCGGCGCGGTCCAGGCCGACGGCCTCGGCGAGCACCAGCCAGTCGGCCAGCCCGCCCTCGCCCTCGTTCGGCCCGTCCTGGTAGCCCAGCCGCCGGGTCCACTCCCGACGGACCTCCGGGAGCGGGCAGTTGGCGATGATCGCGGCGTTCTTCCGGGTCAGGCACAGCTGGTAGTACCAGCGGTTGGCGACCCAGCGCCGCAACTCCGGTGGCGTGCAGCCACCGGAGTGCAGGCGCAGATGGAACGGGTGGGTGTCCCAGTACCGTCCCCGCAGGCCGTACAGCCTGGCCGCGAACTCCTCGCGGGTCGACGCGGAGGTGGAAGCCTGGGTCACCGAGTGGTCCGCGCGGCGTACGCGGTGACTTCCGCACTGGTGCGGTGGCACTCCACCGCCGGGGCGGACCAGGCGGGCTTGGCCGCGGCCGCCGGGGCGGCGGACGCGGTGGTGGCGGTGGTGACGGACAGCTGGGGCGTGAGCGTGGACTTCATGGGAGTTGCCCTCCTCGGTGAAGTGGGGGTGGGGGTGGGGGCCCGGCAGCCCCTGGAGCAGGACGCTACGAGCCGCTGGGCCCGCCCGCCGGTCCGGACCGCGCGATCGCGTGACATTCGCGCTCGAACGGGTGACGCGACGGGCTCCGCTCCCGGGCCGGGCCCGGGAGGGAAACCGGTGTCGAGTGTGCCGCTCCGACAGTGCCGTGTCGAGTGGGCGTCACGGGGTGTGTCAGGTGCGGCGGGAGGGGCCGGGTCGTGCCCGGTGTCCGGCCTCGGTGGACCGGGCTCGGGCCTACCGGAGTCAGGCTTACCGGACTCAGGCCTACCGGCCGAAGGCCAGCAGGTGGCCGTCCTTGGTGCCGACGAACACCCGCCCGCCGTCCGTCGCCGGGACGGAGAACCTGGTCACCGTGCCGAGCGCGAAGCTGCGCCGCAGCTTGAGCGCGCCGTTGACCGGAACCGCGTCGTAGACCCGCAGTTCGCCGTTCTGGCCGCCCGGCCCGGTGCCGGAGTAGATCGTCCAGACCAGGGCCGAGCCGGCCGCCGTCCCGTTCGAGGTGACGACCGGGGAGCCGGAGGCGTAGCCGAAGCCCTCGGGGCTGGTCGCGACGCTGGCCAGCTGCGGGTTCCCGGCGCTGTTCACCGAGTACTTGAGGGCGCGCAGCGAACCGTAGTTCTCGACCAGGTAGACGTAGCCGCCGTCGCCGCCCCAGACGCCCGGGTGGCCCCAGACGCCCTTGAAGGGACCGGTGGTGCCGACCACGCCGTCGGTGCCGTTCGGACCCTGGCCCATGCCGCCGAGGCGGTCCCGGTCGAGCAGGAAGATCCGGCCGTCCTTGCCGACCTGCACCATGAGGTGCGGGTGCGCGGCGGTGCCGAAGCCCGCCGGCAGGGCGGCCGGGCCGCCGGAGCCGAGGTCCACGTCACCGTGGTCCATCTCGCGGTTGTTGGTGGGGCTGAAGAAGTCCCGCGGGGCGAGGCTGCCGTCGCTGTTGAGGCCCAGCCGGACGACGGACTCGGCGAAGTGGCCGCCGGGCTTGTCGCCGGGGCCCTTCAGCGGCGAGGAGCCGTCGCCCGCGCCGTTGCCGGTCGCGATGAAGATCCGCCCGGCCCCGTCGGAGACCAGGCCGCCGCCACTCATCCAGACGCCCGCGTTCTGCGAGGCGGAGCCGGACTCGGTGGACCAGAGGGTGAGTTTGCGGGTGCCGGTGTTGACGCCGGCGACCGTGCCGACGTAGGTGCCGGCCCCGCAGTCCGAGGCGAAACCGAAGTAGACCGCGCCGTCCAGCAGCAGCAGTCCGGCCCGCTGGGCGGAGGTGTTGGGATTGAACGCGACGCCGGGGCTGTTCACCGGCGCGCCCTGGACGGCGACCGGCCAGCCGCTGCGCGAGGCCCCGGTGGCGACGTCCAGGGCGTGCACCGAGAAGTGCGCGCCGCCCTCGCTGGACTTGCTCACCAGGTAGACCGTCTTGCTCGCCTTGTCGTAGACCGGCGTGGAGATGATGCCGGTACCGGGCGAGAGGCAGGCGGTGGAGGAGGCCACCGGGGTGCCGAGCGCGCGCTGCCAGAGGATCTTCCCGTCGGCCGCGTTGACGCCGTAGACGTGGTTGGTCGCGGTGGCGACGATCACGGTCGAACCGGCCACCAGCGGTTGCGCGTACACCGCGCCGTCGACGGCGGTGGACCAGCGGCGGCCGAAGTCGGCGCCGGACACCGTGGCGGGGGCGAGGCCGGGCTCGTTGGCGTCCCAGGCGGTGCGCATGCTGTTGACCGAGACGGTCGGGCTGTCGGCCCGGGCGGGGGCCGCGCCACCGAGCGCGCCGGCGGCGAGGGCCGGGGCGAGCAGCGCGAGCCCGGAGAGCAGGGCCGCTCCGGACCGCGAGGCCCGGCGGGGGCGCCTGCGGTGGGGGCCGGGCGGGGGGCTCGCGGGGCCCGGCGGCGGGGAGGCCGGGCCCTGGGACGTCGGGTGCGGGCCCATCAGCTGCGGGGACCTCGGGCCCCGGGAGGTCGGACCCCGGGATATCGGACCTCGGGGTATCGGCTCCGAGACCGGTCCGGTGGGGCGCGCGGGTGGGTGAGATCGGCTCATGCGATCCGCCTTGGCTGTCGGGGGGAGTACGGCTACGGCGCCGTGGCGTCATTCTGTGAACGCCCGTGCCGTACCCGCATCCGCCCGGCACCCCGGAGCCCGCCCCGTTCACGCCCCGGAGGGAACGCACTGCGCCGGCCGGCCGCGCCCCGGGCCGGGGCCCGGAGCGCGCCGCAGCTGCCTCACCCGGACCCTAGACGGCCTTGGACAGCAGCAGGGCCAGCGCGCTCTCGGCCGCGATCTCGGCCGGGGCGTTGACGTCGTCGTTCGGGCCGCGGTCCTTGACCACCTCGACCTCGTAGACCAGGCCGTCCTCGGCGACGAAGTACACCGAGGGGTGGGTTCCGTTCTTGCGCTGGATCAGGTAGGCCTCCTTGCCGATGCCGGGGACCGGCGTGGCCGTGAGCTCCGGGTTGGCCTTCAGCGTGGCCAGCGAGGACGGGGAGGACTCGCGGATGTGGGCGTAGGACTGCCGGGAGCCCCAGGTGCAGCCCCAGACCGCCTTGCCGTCCACCGGGCTGGGGTGGGTGCCGGTGAACGGGCCCGCGGTGCCGACGGCGGCGACGACCTGGGGGGAGGTGAGGAGGGTGCAGGCGTCGGCGGGGCGCTTGCCGTTGCCGGCCGGGGCGGTGGGCGTCGCGGTGGCGGTGGCGGTGGCGGTGGGGGCGGTGACGGACGGGGCGGTGGTGGCCGTCGGGACGGTGGCCGCGGGGCTGCTCGCGGTGGTGCCGGCGCTCGGCGGGGGTGCGGAGGCCGCCGTCGAGCCGCCGCCCGAGGAGGAGCAGCCGGCCACCGCGACCGCGGCCAGCGCCAGTGCGGGCAGCCAGGCGTACCGGCGGCCGGACGTGATGGGTGACCTGCGGTCCATGGAAGCCCCCTCCGATGGCGTCCGCCGGTGCGGCGGACTGCGTCGTGGCAAGATCCTACGGCTCGGGGCGGGGCGATATTTCCCGTTCCGGTTACGGGAGTTGGACGGCTCTGTCACGGTCACGGTCATCGTGGGCAGGTCGCGGCCCGGTTGCGGAGCGGGCGCGTCCGGGGCCCGGGACGGCGGTCCGGGGGCACGGGGGTGGTACGGGCACGTGCGGCCGGGCTCCCGGCGGCGCCCGCGGCCGGTCGACTGACCAGGCCGGATGCGGAGATCCTCCAATACCAGTGCGACCGGGCCGTTGTCGAGCGCGGAAGGTCGTCTTCCCCAGACGGGTGACGTTCTGGTGAAAGTGGTCATGCCAGGAACGGCGGCCCGGCATTCTGAGCCCGCGATCAAGGCGGATCCCGGGACGGGCGGACCGCGCGACCAGTGGGACACAGAGGGACGGAGGCCCTGACAGTGAGCACGAATCTGCCGGAGACCGTGGCCGAGGCCCCGGCCCTGCTGCCCGCGCCGCCCCGGGTGGTCGACGACCTCGCCCGCGACCTGACCCATGCGGCCGCCGCCGTCCGGGCCGCGTCCAGGGGCGGCCGGACCGGCGGCGACCTCGCGGTGGCCGCGTACACCGCGGTGGTCTGCACCGGACGGTCGGCGGCCCGGGCGCTGGAGGAGGCCGCCGCCTGGTGCCGGCAGGCGCCCGAGGCGGAGGTGCACTCGCTGGCCTGGGCACGCGTCCCCGGTCACCGCGACGACGTCTTCGAGTACCGGGTCACCCTGGCCATCAGCTTCCCCGACCACGAGACCGGTGAGCACACGGGGGACACCCACCACGCCCGGCGCTGAGCCCGGGCGGGCGGCCAGGGGTTTCGGGGCGCCGAGGGGGCCGATCGGCGGGGACCGGTCTGGCCAGGGCCGTCGCTAGACTCGCCCCATGAACACTGGGGGAACGAACGATCCGGTCGCGGAGGACCGCGAACTGCCCACCGGCCTGGCCGTGCTGATCACCGTACTGGCCGCGGTCTGCGGGGCGCTGGTGCTGCTGGTCGTGCTGCACGGGCTGGGCTGGACGGCACCCGGACTCGGCTGGCTGGTGGCCAAGGGGGCGGTCAAGCTCGGCGTCGGCGGCACGGTCGGCCTGCTCGCCGCCGTCGGCTGGCTCCGGACCCGCCGGGAGGCCCGGCGGCAGGGCGCTGCCTGAGCCCCCGGCGTTACCGATCCCTCAGTCCTGTGTCTGCGCCGCCGCGCACTCCGGGTGTCCCCAACTGCCGCCCACCTTGGTGATCTTGTCGCCCTTGGCGTACGGCCGGGAGCACGGGCAGGTGCCGGGGAAACGCGCGGACAGCGTCGGCGCGCTCCCGGAGGAACGGCGCTTCGCCGCGGCCGTCGAGCCGGTGCCTCCAGCGCGGGTGGCACCACCTCGGGCCGAGCCGTTCCGGGCGGGGCCGCTCGGGGCCGGGTCCGGAACGGGGAGGTCGTCGGCGGTCCCGGCGGCGGACTCCTGGGTCCGCGCGGTGTCACTGGCGGCCTTGTCGGCCACGGCGTTCAGCGGATCGCCGTCCACCTGGTGGGCGGGCACGTAGACGAAGGTGACGTCCCGCCCGTCCAGGAGCTTGTCGATCCGCTGGATCAGCTCCTGATTGGCCACCGGCTTGCCCGCGGCGGTCTTCCAGCCGTTGCGCTTCCAGCCCTTCAGCCACTTCGTCACCGAATCGCGGGTGTACGTGCTGTCCAGCCGGACCTCCAGCGGCACGGCGGGGTCCGTGTCGGCCAGCAACTGCTCCAGCGCCGTGAGTTCGCCCACGTTGTTGGTGCTGTGGCCCAGCGCGCCGGACCGCCAGCGCTGCGGCGCCCCGGCACTGTCCGCCACTACGTAGGCCCAGGCCGCCGGGCCCGGGTTTCCCTTGGCCGCCCCGTCACAGGCGGCGATGATTCGGTCGTTCATACCGCGATCATGCCAGCCCGCGGGCCCTCCGCGGCGCCCAAGGGGCCCCGTCCCCCGGCGTCGGGGCCTCAGGGGACCAGGACGAGCCGGCCGCGCAGGGTGTCCGCCGCCAGGCGGTGGTGGGCGGTGGCGGCCTCCTCCAGCGGGAGGGTGTCGGCGACCCGGAGGGTCAGTTCTCCGTGCTCGGCCAGGGCCGAGAGTTCGGTGAGCGCGGCGCCGTCGGCGGCCACCCAGACGTGGGCGACCCGGATCCCGCGCAGGCCGACCGGGGCCGCGCCCGCCGACACCGCGACGAAGGCGCCCCGGTTGCGGACCGCGCCGAGCGCCGCGACCCCGAGCAGCGCGGCGTCCAACGCCCCGTCCACCCCGCCGGCGACCAGCGCCCGCACCTCGGCGGCCAGGTCGGCGGCCTCGCGCGGCACCAGCCACTCGGCGCCCAGCTCCCGGACCGCCGCGGCGTCCCGCTCGCCCGCCACCGCGACCACCCGCAGGCCGCGCCGCGCCGCCAACTGGACGGCGAAGCCGCCCACCGCGCCGGCCGCGCCGGTGACCAGCAGCGTCGCCCCGGGTGGGAGGTCCAGCAGGTCCAGCGCCTGGGCGGCGGTCAGCCCGTTCAGCGGCAGGGTGGCCGCCGCCACCGGCGACACGCCGGCCGGGGCTGGGGCGAGTGCCGCGGCGTCCAACACCACGGCGTCGGCGTAGGTGCCGAGCGGGACGTCCAGCCGGTCGCGGAGCCCGATCACCTCGTCCCCGAGCGCGAACCCGGAGACCCCGGGGCCGAGCCGGTCGACAGTGCCGGCCACGTCCCAGCCGATGCCGACGGTCTCGCGCGGTCCCATCAGTCCGGCCGCGGCGAGTACCCCGGCCCGGGTCACCGCGTCCACCGGGTTGACGGCCGCCGCCGCCACCCGGATCCGCACCTGGCCCGGGCCGGGTTCCGGATCGGGCACCTCGACCAGCTCCAGGACCTCCGGGCCACCGAACCGGCGAACGACCACGGCACGCATCGTGCTCTCCTTCCCACGGGTGCCCCGCCGGGGGTTCCGGCAGGGGCCTTGCGAACACCACCAAACCTAGGGAGAGTTGCTCTCCGTCAGGAAGTACGCACCCGGAAGTGCGTACCGTACGAAGAGGAGAGTCGATGGCGACCACCACCGCCGCCCAGCGCCGCTCGGCCGAGCGGGCCGGCTTCGACGCCTACCTCGCCGAGTGCCCGGCCCGCCAACTGCTGGACCGGATCGGCGACAAGTGGGTCAGCCTGATCGTCAACGCGCTGGCCGACGGCCCGCAGCGGTACAGCGACCTGCGCCGCCGCCTGGCCGGCGTCAGCGAGAAGATGCTCACCCAGACCCTGCGCGCCCTGGAGCGCGACGGGCTGCTCACCCGGACGGTCACCGCGTCGGTCCCGCCCCGGGTGGACTACGCGCTCACGCCCTTGGGCACCGGGCTGCTCCCGCTGCTGCGGGCGATCAAGTACTGGGCCGAGGAGAACATGCCCGAGGTGCTCGCCCACCGGGAGGTCTACGACGGCGCCGCGGCCGACTGACCGGGCCGGCTGACCGGGCCGGGCCGGGCGGGGCGGGGCCGGGCGGGGCGGGGCCGGGTGGTGCGGCGGCTACGCGCTGGTCCGACCGGCGGGGCGGCCGTCCAGGGCTACCGGTCGGCGGCTCCTGTCGTCGGCGTTCCGGTGTCGTCCAGGCGCCGCTGCCAGGTCGTCAGCAGGCCCTCCAGCGCCGCCGCCTCCTCGGCGGTGAGGACGCCCAGCAGGCGGTGCTCGTTGCGCATGTGCGCCGTGAACGCCTCGTCGAAGAGTCGGCGGCCCGCCTCGGTGAGCGCGACCACCCGGCCGCGCCCGTCCGCTTCGCTGCGGCGCCGGGTGACCAGGCCGGCCCGCTCCAGCCGGTCGATCCGCTTGGTCATGGCGCCGGTGGTGACCATGGTGTGCGCCGCCAGTTCCCCAGGCGCCCGTTCGAACGGCGCCCCCGCTCGGCGCAGCGCGGCCAGGACGTCGAATTCGCCCTCGCCGAGCCCGTAGCGCCCGTAGACCAGGCAGAGCTCCTCGGTCAGCCAGCCGGCCAGCCGGTGGAGCCGCCCGATCACCGCCTGCGGGGACACGTCGAGGTCGGGGCGCTCCCGGCGCCACTCGGCCTGGATGGCGGCGACGTGGTCGGGCGCCGGTGCCGTCGGTGCCGCTGAGGGGGCCGCCGGGGCGCTGTCGGGGCCGGGTTCGGTGGGTGCCATGGCCCCATCCTAGCGCGATAGCTTCCATGGAAGGTATATTGCCTTCCATGGAAGCCAGTTTTCGATGGGTGCTGCTGACCGCCGTCGCGCCGGTGGCGTGGGGGGCCAACTACTTCGTCACCCGCGAGTTCCTCCCGGCGGACCGTCCGCTCTGGGGCGCCGCCCTGCGCGCGCTGCCCGCCGGCCTGCTCCTGCTGGCCCTGCGGCTGCGGCGTCCGCGCGGCGCCTGGTGGTGGCGGACGGCCGTGCTGGGGCTGCTCAACACGGCGGGGTTCTTCGTCCTGCTCTACATCGCCTCGCAGTCGCTGGCCACCAGCGTCGCCTCCACGGTCATGGCGGCCTCGCCGCTCGCCATGCTGCTCCTCGCCTGGGCCCTGACCGCCACCCGGCCCGCCCGCGCCCACCTGCTCGGCGCGCTGGTCGGCCTCGCCGGCGTCGGGCTGATGCTGCTCACCCGGGCCGAACCGGTCAGCCTGCCCGGCCTTGCCGCCTCGGCGGCGGCGATGCTGCTCTCCTCGCTCGGCTACGTGCTGGCCGGCCGATGGCGGGACGGCGCGGACGTGCTCGCCACCACGGCCTGGCAGTTGGTGGCGGGTGGGCTGGTCCTGCTGCCCCTGGCCGCGGCCTTCGAGGGCGCGCCCACGGCGCCCACCGGGCGGGAGCTGCTGGCCTTCGGCTACGTCGCGGTGGTGGCGACCGCGCTGGCCTTCGCCGTCTGGTTCGCGGGCCTGCGCCATCTGCCGCCCGGCACGGTCGGCCTGCTGGGGCTGCTCAATCCGCTGACCGGCGTCCTGCTCGGCACGGCGGTGGCGGGCGAGGACCTCGGCCCGTTCCAGTGCGCCGGGCTGCTGCTGGTCCTCATGGGGGTTGCCCTCGGCCGACCGGGCGGCCGGGCGCTCGCGCACCGAGGGGGGTGGTGGCCCGGCCGGCGGGGCGGGGAGGTCGCGCCCCGTTCCGCCGAGGAGGCCGACGCCCGCCGCGACGCGGTGGGTCCGGGCGCGGGCCGCTGACCGTCCGCCGAGACCGCGTACGCGGCGCGGGATTCAGGCGTTCCGTTCCTCCCGCATGGCGGTGACGGTCCAGGAGACCGTGATCACGGCCGCGAGCGTCAGCAGGACGACGCCGACGACGATCGCGGTCCAGCCGCCGCTGGTCAGGCCGTCCAACTGCTCCTGGTAGGTGGTGTCGTGAGGCTCCGGCATGCCGTCGCCGAAGGAGCCCTTGACGCGGACGTGGCAGATGTCGCCGGGCGACATCGGTTGGCCGTAGCAGGTGGGGACGGCGGTGTGCAGCTTGTCGACGCCCATGAGGACCAGGCCGACGCCGGCGACGAACAGGACGAGCAGGATCAACACCTCGACGGCCTCCCCGAATCCCCCGACCCCGTCCGGTCGCCGGGGTGGCAAGCACGTGCACGCCCTCGGACGCGCGGCGGGCCGCCGGCGGTTCCACGCGTCGGCGGTCCGGTGGGTCGGACGCCGCCCGGCCGAGCGCGGTGAACGCCCTCGGCCCGGGGCCGCGCCCGCCGTGGGAGGGCGGGGCGGCACCGGGCCGGGGGAGCGGAGCCGGCCGGGGTGTGGCCAGCGTCGGGATCAGGCGCCGGGCGGGGTCACGTAGCCGGAGATCTTCCAGTTCTTCGTGCCGCCCGTCGCGGTGCGCGGGTTGATGTGGCGGTGGGTCACCTTGCTGCCGAAGTTGCCCTCGACGGTGTCCAGCGTGCCGTCACGGTTCACCGAGACCACCACGCCCACGTGGCCGCCCGGCGTGTTCGCGGGCGGGCCGTAGACGACGATGTCACCGGGCTTCGGCGAGCCGGCGTGGAACAGGTGGTGGTCCTGCCCCCACTTGCCGACGCCCCGGGCGACCAGCGTGGTCGGCCCGTTCTTCACCCCGGAGTGCCGCCAGGTCCACTCGGCGAACGCCGCGCACCAGGAGGTGTTGCGGCAGGTCTGGCCCTTGCCGGTGAGGTACTTCTGGCAGGCCTGGCTGCCCTCGGTGACCCCGATCTGGCCGCGCGCCGCCGCCACGATCCGGTCCCGCAGAGTGGCCGCCGCCGGTGCGGCCGCACCGCTGCGCAGGACGTCGCTCCCCGTGCCGGAGTCGCCGGTGTCGTCGGCGAGGGTGGTGATCGCCGTGGTGACCGCCGTGGTGGCGGCGACCGGCGCGGTCGGGAGGGCGAGCGCCTCGGCGACGCCGCTTCCGGTGAACGCGGCCGCCGTCAGCGCGGCGAGGGCGACGGTGCGGCCCGCACGCTGCTTGAGCGCCGCGAGCGTGAGGTGACGGGTCGTGTGCATGGGTGACTCCTTCGGGTGCATTCCCGTGACCCGGACGGCATGCGTCGGCCCGGGTACGGGAGGGATGGGGATTCGCCGGGTGTCCTCACCGGCTGGTCATCAGCGTTGCACGGCAGGGCCGCCGACTCCTACGCTGCGCGACCAAGTGGTTACTCATTCGTATGCGGCCGGGTATGCACCGCGCTGAGCTGCGGATATGCAGAGGCCGAGGAGAGGGGAGCGGGCGGATGCCGGACAGTGGAGCCATCGGACCGGGGGCCGACGGCGGCGGGGCGACGCCCTCGGCGCGGACGGAACTCGCGCGGACGCTGCGCGAGTGGCGGGCCCGGGCGGGCGACGTGCCGCAGAAGACGGTGGCCCGGCGGCTCAACATCGCCCAGACCACGGTGTCCCGTTACGAGAGCCCGGACGGGCGGCACCCGGCCCCGGAGGCGGCGGTCCGCGCGCTGTGGTCCTGCTACCGCCTGGCCGAGGAGGACCTCGCCCTCGCGCTCGCGCTGCGGGCACGGGTGGACGGCGAGCTCCGTGCGGGGGCCGGAGGGGATGGCGCGGGCGCCGATGGAACGGCCGCCGATGGAGCAGGTGCTGACGGTGCGGCTGTCGACGGCAAGGAGGCCGACGGCGACGCCTCGGTGGTGGACGTCGTCCCGGCCGCCGGACCGCTGCCCGCTCCCGCGCGGGAGCGGGGCCGGCACCGGGTGGCCTGGGCGGCCGGGATCGTGGCCGCCCTGGCCGGGGTGGCCGCGGGCGGTCTCCTCGTCCACCAACTGCTCGGCCCGACGGCGGCCGACCGGTCGGACGACGCCCGGCCGGTGCCCGCGCAGGCTCCGCCCGCCGTCACCGCCACGGCCGCCGACGCCACTGCCACGGCCGCCGCCTCCTGCCGGGCCGTCGGCTGTCTCCACGTCGAGCCCAACACCACGGTCTGCCAGCGCGACGCCGTCACCACGGCGCAGGGCCGGGACTTCGGCGTGCTCGTCGAACTGCGGTTCAGCCCCGGGTGCCAGGCCGCCTGGGCCAGGATGTCGGGAAGCTCCCCGGGCGACCGCGTCCAGGTGTTCGGCCGCGAGGGCACCCCGCCGGACCAGGAGGAGTACCGCCAGCAGACCGGACGCACCGCACACACCCAGATGGTCCGGTCCGCAGGCCCGGCCGACGCCCGGGCCTGCGCGATCGTCGACGCCCGCGGCACCGTCTGCGCCACCGAGGTCCCGACCCCGCCGGCGGCCCCGGCCCCGACGCCGACCTCGGCTCCCGCGCCGGATCCCTCCTGACCACGGGCCGGGTCACCATCAGGACGGCGGCGGAGCCTCCGCCGGGACGGTCGGCAGCGACCGCAGCCGCACCACGGGGGAGAGGGCCAGTCCGATCACGGCCGCCGCCGACCCGGCCGCCGCGGCCCGGAGCGCGTTCCTCGGGGCCGATCCACCCCGCCAGCAGTTCGGGCGGCGAGCCCGCCCAGCGCGCCGCCGCCGAACAGCAGGGTGCGCCCGGCTGCTCCACTGCCAGCCGGCCTTCCACAATCCGACCGGCGCGGTGCTCACCCCTGGTGCGGTCGTCGCTCGTGGCCCGGCCGCTCCAGGAGACCTCCGTCGAACTGCTCTCCACCCCGGCCTGGGGCCGCCATCTGCGCACGCTCGCCGCGGCGTTGCGCGAACGCTGCGGCGTCCTGGCCGACACGCTGACGGAGCGGCTGCCGGACTGGACTCCGGTCCGGTTGGCGGACGGCGGACGGCGGACGGCGGACGGCGGACGGCGGGCTGCATCTGTGGCTGCGACTGCCGGACGGTTCGACGGACCTCGCGGTCGCCGACGCGGCCCGCGCGCACGGCGTGCTGGTCGACGCCGGGCGGCGCTACCTCCCGGCCGAGCCGCCGGCCGTCCATCTGCGGGTCGGGTTCGCGGCGGTCGCGGAGCCGGCGGAGCGGGTGGAGGGGGCGCGTCGGCTGGCGGTGGCGGTCGGGAGGTGAGGTCGGAAGGGGCCGCGCGGTGCCCGGGAGCGGCCGCGAACGGCGCGGGGCTGAACGGCGTTGGGTGGCAAGGGTGGTGGCGGTGGCGAACCGGGGCCGGAAAAGGGCGTGACCCGGGGCGGTCCACTCCCTACACTCGGCTCCAGAGACGCGCCGCCGTGGTTCCGGTGGTGGCGCGCGCCGTGACGAGCAGAGGGAGGACCGGTCGTGCGACACCGCACCGCTGTTGTCATCCCCTCGTCCCGGTTCGAGGTGATCCTGGTGTCCTCGTCCCTCCGGTGCCCGCTGCGCGGCCGGCATCGGATCTGCGCGACGCACCTCTGACATCTGGTCACGTCGCCGGTCTTCCGTTCAGCCTTCTATTTCCGCCTTCCGCTCCGCCTGCCCGAAGCCCCGAGCCGCCACCGGCCGCCCGGAGCGGTCCACCGGGTCGGGTCCGGACCGGACGGACGAGGGCGGGGCCGGTCGGGGCCTGGCGGGGTAGGGCCGGTCGGGCCGAGCGCGTCGTCGCCGTAATCGCGCCGCCCCTTTCTCGCACCACCCTCGAAAGGCACCGGGCCATGCGCACCGACGTCCGCCGCACGAACAACGCCGCCACCGCCACCACGTCCGCCGTCCTCGCCGGCATCGCCACCGTCCGCAACCTGGGCATCCTGGCCCACGTGGACGCGGGCAAGACCACGGTCACCGAGCGGATCCTCTTCCTGACCGGCGAGACCCACAAGCGCGGTGAGGTCCACGAGGGCACCACCGTCACCGACTGCCACCCGCAGGAGCGGGAACGCGGCATCACCATCTTCGCCGCGGCGGTCAGTTGTCTCTGGGACGGTCATCGGATCAACCTCATCGACACCCCCGGTCACGTCGACTTCGCCGACGAGGTCGAGCGTTCGCTGCGGGTGCTGGACGGGGCGGTCGCGGTGTTCGACGCCGTCGCGGGCGTGGAGCCGCAGAGCGAGACCGTCTGGCGCCAGGCCGACCGGCACGGCGTGCCCAGGATCGCCTTCGTCAACAAGCTGGACCGGGCCGGCGCCGACCTGGACGCCGCCGTCGCCTCCATCCGCGAGCGACTGCACCCCGTCCCGCTCGCCGTGCAACTGCCCATCGGACGGGAGGACGGCTTCATCGGCGTCGTCGACCTGCTGACGATGCGTGCCCTGACCTGGGACGCCGGCCCCGACCGGGACGGCCTCCGGGAGGGGCCGGTACCGGAGGAACTCCGGGCCGAGGCCGAGCTCCGGCGCCGGCACCTGGACGAGGCCGTGGCCGGGCTCCACCCGGCCGCGCTGGAGGAGTACTACGCGCACACCGAGGTCTCCACCGCGACCCTGGCCGCCGCGCTGCGCGACCTCACCCGCAGCGGCGAGGCCGTGGTGGTGCTGTGCGGCTCGGCCTACCGCAACCGCGGGATCGAACCGCTGCTCGCCGCCGTCACGGCCTACCTGCCGTCGCCGCTGGACGTCCCGCCGGTGCGCGGCGCCGCGCCCGGCACGGGCGGTGCCGGCGGTGCCGAGGGGGCCGACGGCGTGGCGGGCGTCGGGGGAACGGAGCTGGAGCGGGCCGCCGATCCCGACGGGCCGCTCACCGCGCTGGTGTTCAAGGTCAATGTGACCGCCTCCGGCCGGCTCACCTATCTGCGGCTGTACGCCGGAACACTGCGAAAGGGGGACACCGTGCTGGATGCCGGGACCGGCCGTGCCGAACGGATCGCCCGGATTCTCCGGGTGCAGGCCGACAGCCTCACCGAGACGGACTCGGCCGTCGCCGGGGACATCGTCGCGGCGATCGGCGTCAAGGCCGCCCGCACGGGCGCCACGCTCTGCGCGCCCGGCGCGCCGCTGGTCCTCGAACCGGCCGTCACCGCCGAACCGGTGGTGACGGTGGCCATCGAGGCGCGGCGCTCGGTCGACACCGACCGGCTGGCCGTCGCGCTGGCCCGGCTCGCGGAGGAGGACCCGTCGCTGGTCGTCCGCACCGATCCGGAGACCGGCCAGCGGGTGCTCTCCGGCCTGGGCGAACTGCACCTGGAGGTGGCGGTGGAGAAGATCCGCCGCGACCACAACGGCCTGGAGGTGACCGTCGGCCGCCCGCAGGTCGCCCACCGGGAGACCGTCGAACGCGGCGTCACCGGCCACGTCCACCGGCACGTCAAACAGGACGGCGGCGCCGGCCAGTTCGCCCATGTGGTGATCGACGTGGCACCGCTGGACGGGCCGGCCGGGGAGCAGGAGGGCGAGGGCTTCGCGTTCGTGTCCACCGTGACCGGCGGGCGGGTGCCGAAGGAGTACGTCCAGGCGGTCGAGGCGGGCTGCCGGGACGCGCTCGCCGAGGGCCCGCTGGGCGGCCACCCGGTCACCGGCCTGCGGGTCACCCTGACCGACGGGGCCACCCACCCGAAGGACTCCTCGGACCTCGCCTTCCGCACCGCCGGTCGGGCCGCCCTCCGGGAGGCGATGCGGGCCTGCCGGATGGTGCTGCTGGAACCGGTCGCCGAGGTGACGGTGACGGTGCCGCAGGAGGCGGTGGGTGGGGTCCTCGGTGATCTCGCCGCCCGCCGGGGCCGCGTCCAGGGATCCGACCCGCAGGGCGGAACGGCGGTGGTGACGGCGGTCGTGCCGCTCGCCGAACTGTTCGGCTACGCGAACGCCCTCCGCGGTCGCACCCAGGGCCGGGGCACCTTCACCACCCGCCCGGCCGGCTACGCCCCGGCACCGGCCGCCGCCCGTTAGGCCCTGCCCGGCCCACCGGCCGCCGGGCCCACCACGCGTGGGCCCGGTGGTGGGCGGTGGGTGGTCGGCGGTGGGGCTGCCGTCCGCCCGCGAGCCGCCGCGCCGCTACAGCGCGCCCGCGTCCCGGGCCGTCCACACCGACGGGTACAGCGGGCGCCAGCCCAGTTCGCGCCGGATCGCCGCGGTCGAGACCTGGCCCTCCCACGGGTTCGCGGCCCCTGCCGGGTCGGCGCTCGGTGCGGCGCCCGGTGCGGCCGTCCAGGCTGCGGGCCGGGGCGCGCCGTTGAGTTCGTGCAGGTCCCAGGCGGTCACCGGGGCGTCGTCCGCCACGTTGTAGCTGCGGCCCGCCACGCCGGGGGTGACCGCCGCGGCCCACAGGGCCCGCGCCACGTCGGCGTGGTGGACGATCGGCAGGCGCTGGTGCGAGGCCCAGCGGCCGGCCCACCCCAGCGAGTCCGCGAGGTGCGGATCGCCCTCGCCGTACACGAAGGCGGGCCGCACCGCGACCAGCGGCAGCCGGTCGCCGAGCGCTCGGAGCCCGGTCTCCGCCGCGGCCTTGGACGCGGGGTACGCGCCCCAGGCCGGATCCGGGTCCAGCGGGTCGCCCTCGACGGCCGGCCGGCTCGACCCCCGCCC
The DNA here is from genome assembly GCF_042656005.1 of Kitasatospora misakiensis. Classification (NCBI taxonomy): domain Bacteria; kingdom Bacillati; phylum Actinomycetota; class Actinomycetes; order Kitasatosporales; family Streptomycetaceae; genus Kitasatospora; species Kitasatospora misakiensis. Next base: position 40,394 of record NZ_JBHSOF010000024.1, read on the forward strand.
GTACACCAGGTTGGTGCTGGTGTGCACGAAGCGCCGGACCCCGGCCTCGGCCGCGTCCCGCCCGAGGGCGATCGTGGCGTCCCGGTTCACCGCGAAGGCCTCCTCGTCCGAGACCCCGCGCAGTGCGGCGGCCACGTGCACCACCACGTCGACGCCCTTCAGCGCCGCGGCCCGGTCGGCCGGTTCCCGCAGGTCGCCGACGACGGCCCGCAGCCCGCGGGCGGTGGCCTCCGCCGCCCGTGCCTCCTCCCGCACCAGGACCCGGACCGCGCCTGGCCCCGCCCACTGGGCCAGCCGTGGCACGAACCTGCGGCCGACCTGGCCGGTGGCGCCCGTCACCAGAAACGTCGTCATCGCTCATCACTCCCCGGGCGGTGCTGGCCCCGTCGCGGGGAGGGGGCCGCCGTTCGCCCGGTGCGCCGGTGTCGCCGCCCTCCCGGCCATCACTCTGGCGAGGGTGCGGCGGTGGCGGCAGAGACCTCCGCAACCAGGGATCGCCGATCCCTGGTTGCGCGGCCCGCGCGGGGCGGAGGATGGGCGGGTGATCGACCGACCGGCCCTCGCCGACTTCCTGACCCGCCGCCGCGCCGGGCTCACCCCCGCCGACGTCGGCCTGCCGTCCGGTGCGCGCCGCCGCACCCCGGGCCTGCGCCGCGAGGAGGTGGCCCAGCTCGCCGGACTCTCGGTGGACTACTACGCGCGCCTGGAACAGCGCCGCGGCCCGCAGCCCTCGGCCCAGCTGGTCTCCGCCCTGGCCCGGGCACTGCGCCTGACCGAGGACGAGCGGGACCACCTGTTCCACCTCGCCGGCCACCGCCCGCCGCGCCGACACACCCCGCTCGGCCACGTCCGGCCCGGCCTGCTGCTGATCCTGGACCGCCTGCACGACACCCCGGCGCAGGTGGTGTCGGACGTCGGTGACGTGCTCGCCCAGAACCCGATGGCCGCCGCGCTGTTCGGCGATTTCGAGCACGGGCCGGCGGAGCGGCGCAACGTCGTCCTGCGCTGGTTCGCCGACCCCGCCGCCCGCGCGCTCTTCCCCGCCGAGGACCACGAGGGGCTCGCCCGCGCGCACGTCGCCCATCTGCGCGCCGCCCACGCGGCCCGCCCCGGGGACGCGCACCTGCGCGGGCTGGTGGCGCGGCTGCTCGCCACGGGCGAGGAGTTCGCCGGCCACTGGGCCCGGCACGACGTGGCCGTCCGGCGCAGCGGGCGCAAGACGGTCCTGCATCCGGTGGTCGGTCGGCTCGACCTCGACTGCGAGGTGCTGGCCGCCGCGGGCCAGGACCAGTTGCTCCTCGTCCACACCGCGCCGCCCGGCAGCCTGACGGCGGAGCGCCTCGACCTGCTCCGGGTCGTCGGGCGACAGGACCTCGCACCGGTGACCGCGGACGGGCCGGCCTCGGGCTGAGCTTCGGTTCCTCCTCTCCTGTACCACCCTGTCATTCGTCAGGGACCGCTGCGGACCGCGCTTTCCTACGCTGCTGAACACCGGTCGAACACGGGCCGGACCAGCATCTGAGGGAGAACCACCATGCGCAAGATCATGCACACCGTCGCCGCGCTCGCCCTCGCGGCCGCCGCCGTCACCACGATGGGGACCTCCGGCGCCCAGGCCGCCGACGGCTCCTGGGACGGCTGTCCGTACGGGGCGGTCTGCATCTACCCCCAGGACTCCGGCACCGACCGGCCGCCGACCGATGTGTTCTACAGCTACGGCGCCCACAACCTCCGCAACCAGCACGGCTGGCACTGGGTGCTCAACAACCAGTCCGGCGGTGCCCACGCCCACCTGTGCACCGGCTACAACGGCACGGGCTGCGGCCGCGACATCGCCGCCGAGACCGGCGTCTACGCCGACCTCGGCCCGATCAACTCCATCACCCTGGACCGCCCCTGATCTCCTGATCCGGCGGGTGCGGCCCGCCGGGTGCGCCGCCGTCGGATCCTTCGGGGGGAGGATCCGACGGCGCTGCGGTCAGGACCGGTACGCCACGGGGAGGTTCAGGCCGTGTCGGCTGAGGGGCAGGTGAGGTCCCCGGCGGGGACCTTCCCCGCGAGGAGGTAGGACTCCACGGCGGAGCGGACGCAGGCGTTCGGCCCGGGGTACTGGCCGTGGTCGCCGTTCCCGGTGACCGTCACCAGGCGCGAGCCGCGCAGGGCCCGGTGGGCGGAGAGCGCGGCCTCGTAGTACGTCGCGGGGTCGTGCACCGAGTTGAGCATCAGCGTGGGCGGCAGGCCCGCGCCGGTGACCCGGACCCGGGGCGCGGTCGCGGTCGGCCAGGAGGCGCAGACGGCGGAGAAAGCGAGGGTACGGGCCCCGACCAGCGGCCAGCGGGCGGCGTTCTCGGCACCCCGCTCCGCCCAGACGGACAGGTCGCGCGTCCAGGGAGTGTCGCTACAGGTGACCGCGAAGTACGCGGCCAGGAACTCCGGGCTGAGGTACGCGCCGAAGACCCGCCGGGCCGTGGCGCGGGCGGCCGGGTCGGCGGCCGGCCAGTCGTCGAGCGCGGTCAGCGCGGTGGCCAGCAGGGTGAAGCCGTTGTTCTCGCGGTAGATGCCCTGGATCGTGCCGTTGTCCAACTGGTTCGGCCCGAGGACGAGCGAGCCGTCGACGATCGGGTGCGCGCGCAGGGCGGCGCGGCGGGCCTCCCAGCGGTCCTTCGCCTCGGCGGGCGTCGTGCCGTAGTGGTAGGTGGCGTCACGGGCGGCCAGCCACGGCAGGAAGTCCTCCTCGAAGCGCCGCTGGAAGCTCATCGGCTGGCCCTGCTGGAAGCGCTCCCAGGTGCCGTCGAAGCCGATGTTGCTGTCCAGCACCATCCGCTCGATCCGGTGCGGGAAGAGCGTCGCGTAGTAGGCGCCGATCATCGTCGCGTAGGACGGCCCGTAGTAGCTGATCCGCCGCTCGCCGAGCAGGGCGCGCAGCAGGTCGATGTCCCGGGCGGTCTGCTCGGTGGTCAGATAGGGCAGCAGACCGTCGCTGCGCCGCTCGCAGTCGGTGGCGAAGGCGCGCGAGGCGGCGATCACCCGGGCGCGGTCGGCGGGGGTGTCGTCGCGGAAGTCCCCGGTGAAGAAGGCCTGGAACTCCTCGGGGGTCTGGCAGACGGCCCGGGTGCTCCGGCCGACGCCGCGCTGGTCGAAGCCGATGATGTCGTAGGCGGCGCCGAGGGCGGGCGCGTTGCGCACATGGTCCGCGGGGCGCAGCAGCCCCTGCCCGCCGGGGCCGCCGGCGGCCGTGAGCAGGGTGCCGATCCGTTGGCCCGGATCGCTCGCGCGGTGCCGGGAGACCGCCACGGCGAGGTCGGGGCCGTGCCCCGGATGGTGCCAGTCCCGGGGGACGGTCATGGTGGCGCACTCCAGCGTGGCCTCCTCCGCGCAGGGCTGCCAGGCGAGTTGCTGATGGGTGTAGCGGGCGGGGACGGCGGGAGCGCTCGACCCGGTGGGCGCCGCGACGGCACCGCCGGTGCCCGCGGTCTGGGCGAGGGCGAGCACGGCGAGCAGCGCGGCGGCGCGCCTGCCGAGGGTGGTGAGCCGGGAGTGTCGGAGGGTTGGGGCGAGAGGTCCTGTGGTCATGGCATTGATCCTGGCGGTCTGATCGATCGTGGTCGATCAGGCGGGCACCCGTCTTTTCGGTGGTGCCTGAACCACCCTCACCCGGAAGCCTGCTCCAGGTCCCGCTTCGGGTGAGCGCCCGGTCGGGGGGCCGGGCCGGAGTGCCCGGTGGACGCGCGGAGCCCCACCGCGTCGGCGGATCCGGCGGGTTCCGTCGAGCGGTGGGGCGGTCCGGGGCGGGAAACCGGCCGGTGAACGGCGGTCAGCGACCGGCGGCCGCTGACCGGTGGTCAGTAGCCGGCGGTGAAGCGGCTGCGGCGGTGGGCGGGCTGCTCGGCCTCGTCGAGGAGGGCGACGGCGAGGTCCTCCATGGAGATGGCCGAGGCGCCGTCCGCGTCGACGACGAGTTCGTCCCGGCCCAGTCGGAACCGGCCGGTCCGCTCGCCCGGTTCGAGGAGGGCGGCCGGGCTGAGGTACGTCCAGTCGACCTCGGTCTCGGCGCGGTACAGGGCGAGTTGCTCGCCGCAGGCGTTGGCGATGGGGAGCAGCGCGGCGGGGAAGTCGGGGGAGTCCACCAGGGTCACGCCGTCGCCGCCGGGCAGGGTGAGGCTCCCGGCGCCCCCGACGGCCAGCAGCCGCACGCCGGTGCCGGCCAGCCCGGCCAGCAGGCCCTTGGTGGCGACGGCCAGTTCGTCCTCGTGGCCGGGGGTCGGCCGGGTGGCGGTGACCAGCAGGTCCTGTCCGGCGGCGAGGCGGCGGACGTCCTCGGGGTCGCGGGCGTCACCGGTGGCCGTCCGGACGGTCGGCGGCAGTCGGTGCGGGCGGGCGGGATCACGCAGGACAGCGGTGACCTGGTGGCCGCGGGCGACGGCCTCGGCCACGATCCGGCTGCCGACGTTGCCGCTTGCGCCGAACACGGTGATGCGCATGGGGACTTCTCCTTGGGGTGGAGCGGGGAGGAAGGGAGGGACGTGTGCTCGGAGGGACCGGACGGGCCGGCGGTCAGGCGGTCAGGCGGTCTGGCGGGCCCGGCCGTCGCCGCGGTCACCGGTGCCGGCGACGGTGGCGGCGAGGGCGGCGACGCCGGACGGCTCGGCCACAGGCCGGCCGGCCACCACCGTCGACGGGGTGCGCGGTCGCTGGGTCTGGGCGGCGACGAGGGAGCCGAGCACGATCAGCGCGCCGAGCGCCTGGACGGGCGAGAGGTCCTGTCCCAGGACGAGCCAGCCGAGGGCGGTGGCGACCACGGGGCTGAGCAGCCCGAGGAAGGTGACCGAGGTCGGCGGGAGGGCGCGGATGCCGCGGAACCAGAGGGCGTACGCGACGGCCGCGCCGATGAGGCTCAGGTAGCCGTAGCCGAGCAGGTTCTCGCCGGTGAGGTGGGACGGCGGCGGCCCCTCGACCAGCAGGGCGACCGGGAGCAGCAGCAGACCGCCCGCGGTGAGCTGCCAGCCGGTGGTGGCGAGCAGCGGGGCCGGGGAGGCCCACCGCTTGGAGAGGACGACGCCGGTCGCCATGACCACCGCGCCGCCGAGTGCGGCCGCGATGCCGAGGGCGTCCAACTGGGCGTTGGCGCGCAGGACGAGCAGGCTGACGCCGGCCACCCCGGTGATGCCGGAGAGGAGGGTGCGCAGCGAGAGGCGGTCGCCGAGGAGGGTGGCCGAGAGGCCGGCGGCGATCAGCGGCTGCACGGCGCCGACGGTGGCGGCGACCCCGCCGGGCAGGCGGTACGCGGCGACGAACAGCAGGGCGAAGAACGCGCCGATGTTCAGGGCGCCGAGGACGAGCGAGCGCCACCACCAACTGCCGGTCGGCAGGCGGCGGGTGAGTGCGACGAGCAGCAGCCCGGCGGGCAGGGCCCGGAGCACCCCGGCGAGCAGCGGCCGCCCCGGCGGCAGCAGTTCGGTGGTGACGAGGTAGGTGGAGCCCCAGATCGCGGGGGCGAGGGCGGTCATCAGCACGATGGCGAGTCGATTGCTTAGCACTAAGCCAATATATCTCAGCGCTAAGGCATCTCCGCAAGGGGCCGTCGGGGCGGTCGCTGTGAGGTATCTCACCGCTAAGGAATCGTTTACCCTGGAGGCATGGCAGAGCGCGTGGATCATGTGGACCGGATCGTGCAGCAGTGGGGTGCCGAGCGCCCCGATCTCGACGTCTCGCCGATGGAGGTGATCGGCCGTCTCAAGCGGCTGTCCCGGCTGGTCGACGCCGAGTTGAAGGAGACCTTCGCCCGGCACGACCTCGACTTCGCCTCCTTCGACGTGCTCGCCACCCTGCGCCGCAGCGGCCCGCCGTACCGCCTCACCCCGACCCGCCTGATGCAGAGCGCGATGGTCACCTCCGGGGCGATCAGCCAGCGGCTCGACCGGCTGGAGGCCCGCGGCCTGGTCACCCGTACGCCCAGCGGCTCGGACGGCCGCAGCCGCGAGGTCGAACTCACCCGGGAGGGCTACGACCTGATCGACCGCGCGCTGCCGGACCACCTGGCGACCGAGCGCCGCATCCTCGCCGACCTCGACGAGACCCGGACCGCCGCGTTCGTCGACGCCCTGCGCGTCGTGCTCAGCACCCTCGGGGACGACCCGGAGTGACCTCGGGTCACCGCGGCCGACCGGTCCCGGAGTGACCTCGGGTCACCGCGGCCGACCGGTCCCGGAGTGACCCCGCGTCACCGCGGCCGACCGGTCACGGCGTGACCGCCGCGACCGGTCACGGCCTGACCGCCACCGCCTTGAAGAAGGTGTAGTGGAGGGTTCCGCCCGGCTCCGCCGCGCGGCGCAGCTCGGCGACGCCCCGGTCGAAGGCCTCGGCGGTGGTCAGGCCGGCCGCGACCGCGTCGGCGCGCACCGCCTCGACCATCGCGAGGAAGGTCCGCCGGGTGAACCCCTCGACCAGCGCGGGCCGGGCGCCGTCCGCGTACATCGTGCGCGGCTCGACCGCGACGTCCCGGAACCCGGCCCCGGTGAGCAGCGGGTGCAGCCGCCGCCCGAGGAGGCCGTCCCCGCCGCCGTCGGCCTGGAGCCGGACCAGGTGGTCGACGACCCGCTGCGCGGCCTCGCCGCGCGGGTGGAAGAACGCCGAGCCGTGGTCGCCCTCGATCACCGTGAGGGTGCCGCCCGGGCGCAGCACCCGGCGCAGCGCGGCCAGGGCCGCCGCCGGGTCGGCGAGGTGCTCCAGCACGAAGCAGACGAAGACGTGGTCGAACGCGCCGTCGGGGAAGGGGAGTCGGTGCAGATCGCCGTGGTGCCAGCGGACTCGGGCCTCGGGCAGCTGCCCGGCGACCCGCTCCCGGGCCCGGGCCAGCGACTCGGCCGAGATGTCGGCGGCGGTCAGCAGCACGCCCGGGTGGGCGGCCAGCAGGTGGACCGTCTGCGCGCCGACCCCGCACCCGGCCTCCAGGACCCGGCTGCCCGGCGGGTACGCCGTGCCGGCGTGCAGGAGGGCGGCGAGGGTGTCGGCCTGGTCGCCGAGGCGCCGGGCCTCGGCGGGGGAGTAGCCGTGGACGTAGGCCCGGTCGTCGGGCGCGGGGGCCGGAGGGGTCGCGGGGGAGGCGGAGTCGCCGGTGGTGATCGTCATGCCCTCACCCTCCCGGCAGAATGGACCGGTGCACAGGTCCAATGATCGGCCGGTCGACAGGTCCAAAACGGCGGGTGCCGACTTCCTCCAGCTCGATCCCCGCGAGGCGCCCGCCGGCGGGCTCGCGGACTGGCTGGCGCGGCGGCTCCGGCAGGCGATCGGCGACGGCCGGCTGCCGGTCGGGAGCCGGCTGCCCGCCACCCGGGTGCTGGCCGCCGATCTGCGGGTCTCGCGCGGAGTGGTCACCGACGCCTACCGGCGCCTGACCGAGGAGGGGCGGATCGCGGGCCGGGGCCGGGGCGGCACTGTGGTCGTCGACCCGCTCGCCCCGGAACCGGCACCGGCACCGGCGCCGGCACCCACCCCCGCGCCGTCCGCCCCGATCCCCGCGCCCACCCGCGCCGCCGCCGCCCAGAGCCCGCCCCGGCCCCGGCCCGAGCCCCCGCCCGGCCCACCGTTCGACGGCTCGCCCTTCGACGGCACACCCGTCCCCGCCAGCTTCGACGCCCTGCGCACCGCCCCCGCCCGGATCAACCTCGCACCCGGCGTCCCCGACCTCGCCGCCTTCCCCCGCACCGCCTGGCTGCGCGCCGAGCGCGCCGTCCTGCGCGACCTCGCCGCCCACGACTTCGGCTACGGCGACCCGCGCGGCACCCCCGCCCTGCGCCGCGCCGTCGCCGACTGGCTTGCCCGCAACCGCGGCATCCGCGCCGACCCCGGGGAGATCCTCGTCGTGGCGGGGGCCGCCCAGGCACTCGCCCTCGCCGGCGAGGTGCTCCGGGCGGACGGCCTCGACGTGGTCGCCGTGGAGGACCCCGGCTCCCTCGGCACCCGCCAGCACCTCGGCCACCGGATCACCGCCACCCCGCCCGTCCCCGTCGACGCCGAGGGCGTCCGGGTGGACGCGCTGCGCGCCACCGGTGCCCGCGCCGTGCTGCTGACACCCGCCCACCAGTTCCCGACCGGGGTGGTGCTCGGCGGCGCCCGGCGGCGCGCGCTGCTCCAGTGGGCGGCCGAGGGCGGGCTGGTGATCGAGGACGACTACGACGCCGAACACCGCTACGACCGCCCGCCGGTGCCCGCGCTGCGCGGCGTCCTCCCCGAGCGGGTCCTCTACCTGGGCAGTGTCTCCAAACTGCTCGCCCCCGCCCTGCGCACCGGCTGGATGCTCGCCCCGGCCCGCTACCGGGACCGCCTGGTCGACGCCAAACGGCTCAGCGACCTCGGCAACGCCGCGCTCCCGCAGTTGGTCCTCGCCCGGCTGATGGAGTCGGGCGCCCTGGAACGCCATCTGCGCCTGCTGCGCACCCGTCACCGGCGCCGACGCGACGCGATGATCGCCGCCATCGGCGCCCGGCTGCCCGGCGCCGTGGTTCACGGCGAGGCGGCCGGGCTGCACCTGATGCTCACCTTCCCGGCCGGTCTGAGCTGCACCGACACCGAGCTCGCCACGGCGGCGCTGGCGCACGGGGTGAAGGTGCATCCGCTCTCCTGGCACGCCCGGCTGCCGCACCCGCCTGGGCTGGTCCTCGGTTACGCGGCCGGGGCGCCCGGGGAGATCGAGGAGGGCGTCGCCGTCCTCGGACGGCTGCTCCGGGAGGCGGGACCACCGCTCCGGGGGTGAGGCTGCTGGTGTCACGTCCCCGGCCCGTCCGTGGGCGCGTCGCCGACCCGAGGACCGGCCCCGTCGCGACGAGCCCGACGAGCCCGACGAGCCCGACGACGCCACCACGCCCAGGGAGAGGACCACCCCCGTGCCCACCACCGCATCGCTCCAGCTCGCCGGCCGCCGGGTCGTCCACTCCTACACGGATGCCGTCCCGCCGCCCGCGCTGCTCGACGCCATCCGTGCGGGCCGCTCCGCCGGCGTCATCCTGTTCAAGGACAACGCCCTCGTGCCCGCGGAACTCCAGGCGGCCGTCACGCAGTTGAAGCAGGCCGCGGCGGAGGCCCCGGGAGGCGCCCCGCTGCTGCTGATGACCGACCAGGAGGGCGGGAAGGTCCGCCGGCTGCCCGGGGAGCCGGTCCTCTCCGCCCGGCAGACCGGGGCCGCCGCCGACCCGGCCGGCGAGGCGGCCCGCTCCGGCGCCGGAGCGGGCCGCACCCTGGTCGACGCGGGTCTGAACGTCAACCTCGCGCCCGTGCTGGACGTCTTCGACACACCGGACAACTTCATCGACCACTTCGAGCGCTCGTACGGCCGGAAGCCCGAGGTGGTGGCCGAGTTGGGCACCGCCTTCCTCACCGCCCAGCAGAGCCTCGGCGTGGCCGCGACCGCCAAGCACTTCCCCGGGCTCGGCGCCGCCGCCCGTGAGGAGAACACCGACGAGGGCCCCGTCGTGCTGTCCGTCCCGCTGGCCGAGCTCCGGGCGCGGGGCGAGGAGCCGTACCGGGCCGCCGTCGCCGCCGGCGTCCGGCTGGTCATGATGTCGTGGGCGGTCTACCCGGCCCTCGACGCCTACCACCCGGCCGGGCTGTCGCGCACCGTCGTCTGGGGCGAGTTGCGCAAGCGCCTCGGGTTCCGCGGGGTGACCATCACCGACGCCCTGGAGGCCAAGGCCCTCACCGCCTTCGGGGACACCGGGGACCGGGCCGTCGCGGCGGCCGAGGCCGGCATGGACCTCCTGCTGTGCTCCGGCCGCAAGGTCCAGCAGGGCGAGGCCGCCGTCGAGGCCCTCGCCACCGCGCTGGACAGCGGCCGGCTCGACGCCACCGAGTTCGCCGACGCCGTCGACCGCGTCGACGCCCTCCGCACCTCCCTCGCGCGCCCCTGAACCGCCGCCGCCCCGAACCGGCGCGCCACCGCCCGCCGACACGCGCCACCGCCCGCCACTGCCCGCCTTCTCCAACGCCCGCCCGGCCGCGCCCGGCACCGTCCGCACCCGCCCGTGGTGGCGCGAGTGGCGAGGGTGGCGTGGGGGTGGCGCGCAAAGGGGTGAGGGTGGCGCAAAGAGGGTGCACAGATGACCAACACGCGCCGATCGTTAACGGAAACGAGCGGACACGGAGGGTCATCCTGATGGCAGGCTTGCCGCCGTGACTGTGCACCCTCTCGTACACGAGATCGCCGACGCCTACCTGGCCCTGGTCGACGCCGCCGCGCCCGGGCTGGTCGAGGGCCTGTACGTGGTCGGTTCGACCGCCCTGGGCGACTTCCACCCGTCGCGGAGCGACATCGACTTCGTGGCCGTCTCCGCCGAACCGCTGACGGCGGCGCAGCTCGCGGGAGTGGAGCGCGCGCACGCCCGGCTGGCGGTCCGCTATCCGCGCCCCGCGTTCGACGGCCCCTATCTGACCTGGCACGAACTCGCGGGTTCGCCCGCGCAGGCGGCGCCGGGGCCGCACGTGTTCGGGGGGACGGTCCGGCGCCGGGTGAGAACCGGCCGCACGCCGGTGCTCTGGCACACGCTGGCCCAGCACGGCGTCACGCTCTGTGGCCCGCGGGCCCAGGAGCTGATGATCGACACCGCGCCGGGGGAGCTGGCCGCGTGGGCGGTCGGCAATCTGGAGGAGTACTGGCGCCCGTGGGTGCGGCGCTCCTCGCGGCTGGCGTCCCGTCCGGGGCTGGCCTGTCTGAGCGCCGGGGGCCCGGCCTGGGGCGTGCTCGGGGTGAGCCGGCTGCACTACACGCTGGCCACCGGGCGGATCGCCTCGAAGCGCGGGGCCGGCGAGTACGCCCGGGCGGTGTTCGACGACCGGTGGCACCGGATCGTGGACGAGTGCCTGCGGATCCGGGACGGCGGGCGGCGCCGCTCGCTCTACCCGAACCCGTTCACCCGGCGGGCCGACGCGCTGGCGTTCACGGGCATGGCCATCGAGAGCGCCCGTCGCCTGGGCGTCGGGCGGCTGCCGCTGGGGGAGTAGCGGCCGGAGGAGCGGCGGCCGGGGGGGCGCTCCCGCCGAGGTGGCCGGATCCGCCGCTCAGGGGCCTGATCGCGCCGTCCAGGGCGGGTGATCACGCCATCGAAGGCCAGTTTCCGGTCCGATCATCAACTCTTCGGATCGTGATCCTTTTGCACATTCGAATCGCATGCCAGGCTGACGTCATGCCACATGTGAAATGTCACATGTGGTCCTGTAGCGCCTTGTAGGCGAAGAGAGAAAGAGGAGGGGCGGACCATGCGGATGAACCGACTCACCCTGACCGCGGCCGGGATCGTCGGAGCGGCGGCTCTGCTGGCGGTGCCGGCCGAGGCGAGCGCGGCCCGGGCCACCACCACGTCCACCAGCGTCACCTGCGGCGCGTCCGGCCTGCAGGCCGGACTGTCGACCAAGGTGTGCGCCGAGGTCACCGGCGACAGCGTCCAGCTGTACGGGCAGGTCAGCCTGGCCGGCCCGCCGAGCCCCGGCAGCCCGTGGCCGCAGACCGTCGAGCTGCTCACCGGCCTGTCCGGCCAGGTCGTCGGCGGCCCGTCGCTCGGCTCGGTCAGCGGGCGCACGCTGTTCACCGCCAGCACCGTCCAGGTGCGCGGCGTCGGCGGCACCGTGCCGTGCGGCTCCACCGTGCGCGGCAGCTTCAGCGTCGCCACCTACCCGTGGGGTCCGGTGCCGGTGACCGTCGACGTCGTGGTGCCGTGTTGATGACGCGCGCCCACCGCTAGGACGGGGCGGTGCGGGCCCGGGGTTCGAGGACGGCCCCGGGCCCGCGCCGTTCTACCCGCGGGTACGGTGGGCGGACGAAAGACCGCACCTCGGGGGGCAAGATGATCGGGCACCTGCGTGCCGGAAACGCCGGACGGCTCACGGCGCGGGCGCTGGGGGTGTCGGCGGCCCTGCTGCTGATGGCCGGCTGCGGCAGCCGCGCGGCCACCGACGGCGCCGGGTCCGGCGGCGGACCCGGCGACGGCGCGGGCCCGGCGTGGACGGAGGTCGGACCGTCCGACGTCACCGCCGTCCGGCTCACCGACGACGGACGGGCGCTCGCGGTCGAGTTCCCCGTGTCGGCGGGCGCACCGGACTGCGCGCGCGGGGCCAAGGGCGTCGTGGACACCGTGGAGAACGGCACCGTCTACGTCCGGGTCACCTACGAGAGCCGCTCGGCGGACACCCGGTCGGGCTGCGTCGGCTCGGAACCGGGGAGCACGACCGTGCCGCTGCCCGGTCCGATCGGTGAGCAGAAGGTGTTCATCAACACCTCCTACGTCTTCACCGCCAAGGGCGCCGTGCCGCCGGCCCTGCGCCGCTGCGGGCCGCGCGGCTGCGACCCCGAGCCGACCGGCTGCACCCCGAGCTCGTACGAACAGGCCATGGCGGACGCCGACTCGCCGAAGCACTCGATGTGGGACCTGGTCGGCTGCGACGGGAGCTGGCTCGCGCTGGACATCTCCTACCCGACCGGGCCGGTCTGCGGTGAGGCCGGACCGGACTGTCAGAGCCATGGGCGCACGGCGCGCTGGTACTTCCGCGCGAAGCCCGAGGGCTGGTCGGTGATCGCCACCGCCGCCTCGACGGACGGCTGCGCCAGCGTGCGGCGCGTCGAGCCGCGGTTCCCGGCGGCGGTCTGCGCCCCGCCCACGCCGTCCGCGACGGCCACCCGGCCCGCGCCGTCGGCGGCGGCCACCCGTCCATGAGGACTTGAAGAAATCTTCATCTGGAAGGATGATGCTTCCCGCCACCCGGTGGCGAACCACGGCACCCACCGACACGCGCACCACCAATACGCGCACCACCGACATACAGGGAGGGAACGGACGATGCCGGTCCCGCTCTACCAGGCGAAGGCGGAGTTCTTCCGGACGCTCGGACACCCCGTCCGCATCCGCGTCCTGGAACTGCTCCAGGACGGACCGCGGCCGGTCCGCGAGCTGCTGGCCGCGATCGAGATCGAGCCGTCGAACCTCTCCCAGCAACTCGCCGTCCTGCGCCGGACCCAGTTGGTCACGGCGACCCGCGAGGGCAACACCGTCGTCTACGCCCTCAGCACGCCGGACGTCGCCGAGCTGCTGCGGGCCGCCCGGCGGATCCTGACCGAGCTGATCACCGACCAGGGCGCGCTGCTCACCGAGCTGCGGGCGCCGGAGGCCGGTGGTGCTGCTGGTGCAGGCGCCGGTACCGGTGCCGGTGCCGTGCGGGCGGGTCAGCGATGAGCGAGTACCCCCGCGAGAGCGGGCCGGCGGCGACGCCCGAGGAGCAGACGATGTCCGACGAGCAGGCGATGCCCGAGGCGAGGGCGACGCTGGAGGAGAAGGCACGGCGTAGGGCCATGCTGATCCGCGCGGGCGTCTACATCTTCGCCACCCACCTGTTCGCGGGTTTCGTCCTGCTGCTGTTCGCCCTCGGCGACCGGAAGTGACCCGGGTCCGACCCCGAGTTCGGCCCCGAGTCCGGCCCCGGGTCGGCCCCGGGGCCGGACTCCTCCGGACGGTCGCCGGCCGGGATCAGCGCGGGGTGTCCTCCCCGGTGTAGCGGCGGCTGGTGCTGGTCCAGGCGTAGACGCCGTCGACGAGTTCCCGAGTGCCGTCGAGGTACCAGTGGCCGGCGGGGTGCCGGAGCAGCAGCCGGCGGCGCAGCGTCTCGCTCTCCGCGGTCAGCCGGGCGATCCTGCTCCCGACCGCGCGGACGGCCCGGGCGCGGGTGCAGCCGCGGACCCGTTGCAGGGTGAGCACGGTGTTGAAGGCCGCGAGCTTCTGGCGTGCCTCGCGGTCGGCCGAGTAGAGGTCGTTGATCAGCGTCGACACGTCGGCGGTGTTCGCGCGCAGGCGGTGCAGCGCGGGGTCCGCGTGCAGGGCGGCCGGAGCCTCACCGCCGTGGACGTGCTCCAGTATGCCCATGAACGGGTAGAGGCAGCTGGCGTGGCGGCGCAGCCGGACGGTCTCGGTGAGGTCGGGGTGGGTGCGGGCGGCCCGGTGGGCGGTCTCGGCGAGGAAGGTCTCCAGGCAGGCGCGCCATTCCCCGGCGGTGCGGCGGCGCCAGTCCGCGGGCATGGGGGCGCTCTGGCGCTGCCACAGTTCCCGCCAGGCGTCGAGCAACTGGGGCTGGGGCGTGCCGGTGGGGACGGGCCGGCCGGCGAGGACGGCGAGCAGGGGTTCGACGATCGCCCGGGCCTGGGCGGGGTCGCGGCCGGGCGGGCCGTCGAAGCGGTCGTCGAGGATGGTGAACCAGCCGAGGACGTCGATCAGCAGGTCCAACTCGGCGCCGCGGGCACGGGGGTAGGAGTGGCCGATCAGCTCGGGCAGCGCGTAGGTGTGGTAGCGCGCGAGGTCGGCCGGGGCGAGCAGGCCGTGGGCGAGCGCCCAGTCGCTGTGCCGGGCGGCGGCGGCCCGCAGCTCCGCCGGGGGGCGCGGACCCTCGGCGGTGCGCCGGGTGGGCCGGGCGGTGTCGGGGGCGGTGCGCGTCCCGGGGTGGAGCGCCGGCGCGGGCCGGAGCGGGGGGAGCGGCCGGGGGACGGCGGTGGTCGGCCCGAGCAGGCCGAGGGGCCCGGGGGTGGTGAGCGGCCGGACGGTCTTCGTGCTCGCTGCGGAGGTACCGCTCCGGGGGGCGGCGCCGGTCCGTTGGGCGCTGCGTGACGCGGTGCGGGCGACCGTGCGCGCGGCGGTCCGGAGGGCGGTGGTGTGCGGGCGTCCGGCGGCCGGGGTCCGGCGGAGGCCGGAGGCCGAGCGGGCGGGGAGCACCGTCGAGCGGCGCGGTCCGGCGGATCCGACGGTGCGCAGCGGTTCGACGGGGACGGTGCCGCCGGCGGGGGTTGCGGGGGACTTGGGTGCCGGGGGAGCCGCGCCGGAGGGTCCGGTCTCGGCCGGGGACGGGCCGTGGCGGCGCGGGCCGGCGATCGGCAGGCACCGGGCAGGCGTGTCGTCCCGGCCGCCGGGCGTGGGGGTGCGGCGGGTGCCGGGGGCGTGCGGGGCCCGGCTGCCGCGCGGGGCGAGCCGTACCCGCAGGCCCTGGGCCTGGACGGTCGTCCAGACCACCTCGCGGGCGCGCGCTCTCGGGACGGCCGTGGGGCGCCAGCGGCGCAGGACGGCGGCGGCCGCCACGGTCAACTCGGCCCAGGCGAAGGCCTCGCCGATGCACTTGTGCTTGCCGGCGCCGAACGGCAGGAACGCCTGGCGGGCGGCGCCGGCCCCGCTCGCGCCGTCCGCGCCGCCGGTGCCGGTCGTGCCGGTCCAGCGGTCGGGGCGGAACCGGAGCGGGTCCGGGTAGAGGGCGGGGTCGCGGTGGACGGCGGTGAGGCTGTAGAGCAGTTCGGTGCCGGCCGGGATCCGGTACGGGCCGAGCGCGACCGGCACCCGCGCGGTGCGCATCAGGAAGGCGTTCGGCGCGTGCAGCCGGACGACCTCCTGGGTGACGGCGCGGGTGTAGGTGAGCCGGGCGAGCGCCTCCGGGGTGGGCACCGTGCCGGCCGGGAGGTGCTCGTCCAACTCGGCCAGCACGCGCGCCTCGACGTCGGGGTGCCGGACCAGTTCGTCGATCAGCCAGGTGAGCGTGGTGGAGACGGTCTCGGTGCCGGCGCCGAACATGGTGATCGCCTCGGAGCGGACGTCGGCCTCGGTGAGCGGCCGGCCGGTGGCGGGGTCGACGGCGGCGCGCAGCAGCGCGGGCAGGGTGGCGCGCCGGCCGCCGCCCCCGGTCATCGGGCAGCCGCCGCCGGACGCGGCGCCGTACCGGCCACTGCCGGGCCCGCCGGGGCCCCCGTGGCTGCCGCGGGCGCCGTGCCCCCGGCCGCCGCCGGTGCCGTTGACGGCCTGGTCGACGACCCGGTTGAGCACGCGGACGGCCGCGTCGAACCGCCGGTTGACCGGCAGCGGCAGCCGGGCGAAGGCCGGGTGCGGGTAGAGCGACTGGACGATCTGCCCCTTCACCATGTCGGGCAGGGCCCGGTGGAAGGCGAGCGTGGCGTCCTCGCTCAGCCGGGCGTCGAACAGCGCGCGGGTGACGATCTCCAGCGCGAGGTGGTTCATCTCCTTGGCCACGTCGAGGACCTGCCCGGGGCGCCAGCGGCCGGCCCGCTCCTCGGCGACCCGGTGCATGACGGCGAGGTAGTCGGCCATCCGGTCCGGGCCGAAGGCGGGCTGGATGATCCGGCGGCGGTCGCGGTGGGCGCGGCCCTCGGACATCAGCAGGCCGTCGCCGAAGGCCGTCTTGAGGGTGTCCTGGACGGCGCCGCGCGGGCAGTCGTGGGCGAGCGCGACCAGCAGGGTGTGGACGAGGCCGGCGTCGGTGACGACGCAGACCGTGCGCGGACCGAGGCGGATCCGGACCACGCCGCCGTACCGGGAGAGGGAGCCGAGGAAGCCGAGCGGGTCCCGCAGCAGGGCCGGGACGTGGCCGAGTCCGGGCAGGGCGCCGGGGGCGAGCGGCGGAACGGCCGGGCGGGGCCCCGTCGTTGCGGAGGCTCTGGGCGGGGCGGGCGGTCTGCGGGTCTCGTTCGACAGGATCATGACATCACCTCTCACCAGATGGACCGGGGGGCGGACCGGAGGGACGGCCCGGCGCGACCGGTCGGGTGTCGGACCGGTTGAACGGTCCGGCGTTGCGGTACCACCGGAGCCGCCGCCGCGACAGCCGGGTTCCGGAGGCCTGTCGACGCAGGCCCCCGCGCGCGCCACTGCCAGAGGGCGCACGTCATGGGAAACGCGCCGGTCCCGTGAGCGTTGCGCCGTACCCCGGTGGATCACCCCATCGGTGGAGTGTCCTCAAGGTCTGCCCGGAGTGTCCCGATGGGGGCGCCCGGGCGGACCGGGGACGGCCTCCCCCGGGCGCTCGGCACGCTCGGCGGGCGCGCGCACCCGACGCCCGGGTTGGAGCCCCTCGGTGCCGTCCGGCAACTCCGGCTCACCTGCTGGCCGTTCGTCTTCCACACCGACCCCGGCGACGGGCGTGGCCGGATGCCGTACCGCCGCCACGACGGTCACTATGGCTTGATCACGCCGGTAGCGGACCCTCACGGACGGGCAGGTAATGATCGGCAAGGGCTGACCGGTACACGACCGACGACGGACGAGCACACCCTCACCTCTGGACGGGAACGGGGACCATGGACTGCGAAGAAGTCATGCTGACCGTCAGGATCGCGGCCGCCGAGCGGACCCTGCTGCGTGAACTCGCGCGCGGCCACGGCGCCGACGTGTCGGACGTGGCGGTGGACGGCCTGATCGACGTCGTCCCCAGCCTGCACGTCCTCCCGGCCTTCCCGGTCCGGTCGGAGGCGCTGGAGGTGCCGCCGCTGCCCGCCGGGCCCGCGCCCGGGGACGCGGGTGTGCTGCGGCTGCTGCGGGTGCTGGCCCGGCCCGCGCCGTGCGCGGTGACCCTCTGGCTGCCGGCGCCGGTCGCCGATCTGCTCCCGCTGGTCGGTGAGCGGATCACGGCGGTCAGCGGGCTGCGGATCGGGCCGGCGAGCGCGGCCCTGTCGGCCGCCCTGCGGTTCTGGCTGGCCGGGGACCCGCAGCGGCTCGCGGCCGGCCTCGCCGCGCTGCACCGGCAGGGCAGCCCCCGGCTCGTCACGCAGCGGCTCGACGTCGCGGCCTGAGGGCTCGCGGGCCGAGGCATCGGGGTAGGCCGACCGGATCCGGCCGGTCCGCGTCGATCCCGCCCCGAGGGGCGCACGCCCGGCGGGCGGTGGAGCGGTGGAGCGGTGGAGCGGTGGGGCCTCCCGGGGCCGGAGCGGCGCCCGGGGCTCAAGTGGCATGTCCTGGACGGGAAATTAGCTGGTCAGAGCTCTGGAAATGGCGTTCGGGCAGGTCTAGCATTCCCGTCACGGCAACGGGAGTCCGGACTGGCGGACCACCGGTGCGGTGGCCGCCACCACCCCGGCCGGGGAGCGCACACCCCCCGAGTGCGCTCCCCGGCGCCGCCGTGCGCGCGGTGCCGACTCCCCGCGCCCCTCCGCGATCCCGCGCCCTCCTCCCGGCCCGCGCCGCGCCCAGCCCGCGCCCGCGTCGCGCCCGCGCCATGCCGACGCCGCGTCACCGCCCGACCCGTCGCCGGATCCGGCCACCGCGCGGGCCGCGCCGACCCCGTCGCCCGGGCGCGCGAATTTCGAAAAGAGGTTTTTGTTATCCCCTCCGTCCGGTCCGGTCTCCGGAGTGTCGGAAGGTTCAGGCCACTGCCCCGAGCGGTGGCCGAACCCTCGCACGAGGAGAGGAGACACCCGATGGGGCACCGGAGCACGGAGCTCCGCCGTCGGCGGCGTCGAGGGACGGGCAAGCGGACGGCGCTGATCTCGCTGGCGGTCGCGGCCGGACTGGTCGTGGGCGGGCTGGGCATCAGCACCGCCATGGAGTCGTCCGCGGTCCGCGAGACGGCGGCGACCGCGGCGGCCGGATCGGTCGACGGCGCGGGCGGCGCGATGGCCGGCACGATCGCCGACGACGGCACGGGCGAGACCGGGGCGGCCGAGAGCGCCACCAGGGCCCCCGGGCCGAAGCGCGACCAGAAGGCCGCGCCGATCAAGGAGATACCCAAGGACCAGCCCGAGCGCGGCCTGGTCTACGCGGGACTCAACCTGCCCGCCGGCGACCGCTGCGCCGGCTCCCTGGAGGTGACCGGCGGCGAGCAGTGCAGCCACGGCCCGGACTCGCCGCCGAAGGACGTGGACATCCACAAGGACGTCCCGCCGGTGGCCGCCGCCGTCGCCCAGCCCGCCGTGCTGACGCCCCCCGCCGACGCCCGACCGCCAGCCGTCGCCGACCTGCTGAAGGGCGTGATACCGGTCCTGGACGCCGGGCAGAAGACGCTGCTGGCCGCCGCGGCCGGTGACTCCGGCGCGGCCGCCGCCACGCCCGCCGCCGGCGGGCAGGCCGTGGTCTGCGAGGGCGACGGCAGCACCGGCAACCGCGTCCAGGTGGTCTACGTGCACACCCCGGGCAGCGACCGGTTCGCCCAGTACCTGGCCTCCTTCAAGAAGTGGGCCGCCGACGTCGACGTCATCTACAACGCGAGCGCCCAGGAGACCGGCGGCGTCCGGCACGTCCGGTTCGTCACCGAATCCGACTGCTCCGCCTCGGTGCTGAACGTCCAGATCTCCGACGCCGAGATGGCCGACTTCAACTCCAGCAACCGCGCGATCGCCGCCCAGGGCCTCAATCGCAAGGACCGCAAGTACATGATCTTCGCCGACGCCAAGGTCTACTGCGGCATCGGCACCTTCGCCGGCGACGAGCGCTCCGGCCAGGACAACCTGAGCAACTTCGGCCCCTCGTACGGCCGGAGCGACTCGGGCTGCTGGGGCGGCCACACCGCCGCGCACGAACTCGGCCACAACCTGGGCGCGGTGAGCAACAGCGCGCCCAACTCCAGCAAGGCCGGCCACTGCGTCGACGAGTGGGACCTCATGTGCTACTCGGACGCCCCGAACTACCCGGCGATGCGGACGGTCTGCCCGGACAACGCCAGTGACATGCGCCTGGACTGCCGGCACGACGACTACTACCACACGAATCCGGCGCCGGGCAGCTACCTCGCCACGCACTGGAACGTCGCCAACAACCGCTTCCTGATCGCCGGTGGCGGCACCGGGCCGACGCCCGACCCGACCCGGACCCCGACCGGCTCGCCGACCCCGACGAACTCGCCGACCCGCAGCACGTCGCCGACCCCGACCGGTTCGCCGACCGGCAGCGGCACCCCGACGCCCACCGGCACCCCGACCGCGAGCGGTTCGCCGACCGCGAGCCCGACCGCCTCGCCCACCGGCAGCGCCTCGCCGACCGCCACCCCGACCCCGACCGGTTCGCCGACCGGCAGCGGCACCCCGAGCCCGACCGGCTCGACCACCCCGAGCCCGACCGCCTCGCCCACCGGCGGGGCCACCGGCCCGGCCACGACGGTCAGCCAGGTCACCCAGACCTCGGCCGTGCTGAGCTGGCCCGCCGTCAACGGCGCGGCCGGCTACGACGTGCTGCTCAACGGCCAGGCGCTCGGCACCGTCCGGGCGACCGCGGTCAGCCTGGTCCGGCTCGCGCCCGACACCTCGTACACCGTCGCGGTGGCCGTGCGGGACGCCGCCGGCACCGTCTCCAAGCCGGGCCGCGCGACCACCTTCCGCACCTCGGCCGACCCGGGCAAGCCGCAGACCGGCACCCGCTACACCATGGTCAACGGCCTCACCGGCCAGGCCGCCGACCTCTGGGGCAGCGCGCTCAACGACGGCACGGTGGCCATCGCCTACCAGCGCACCGGCTACGCCAACCAGAGGTGGACCTTCGAGGACGCGGGCTCCGGCACGCTGCGGATCAAGTCGGCCCGCTCGGACAAGTGCCTGCAGCTCGGCGGCAACCCGGTCGCCGGGCAGTACGTCGCCCAGCGCCCCTGCTCGGACGCGGCCGGCCAGAAGTGGCGGGTCGGCTCCTCCGGCGGTGCGGCCACCCTGACCGCCGAGGGCTCGGACCTCGTCCTCGGGGCGAGCAACCGCTGGTACTACGGCGGTTGGCTGCTGGAGCTGCAGAAGCCGAACGGCCAGGCGTACCAGTCCTGGAACCTCCAGAAGTCCGCCTGACGC
Organism: Kitasatospora misakiensis; assembly: GCF_042656005.1. NCBI lineage: Bacteria > Bacillati > Actinomycetota > Actinomycetes > Kitasatosporales > Streptomycetaceae > Kitasatospora > Kitasatospora misakiensis. Next base: position 60,954 of record NZ_JBHSOF010000024.1, read on the forward strand.
CCGGGTACTGACGCCCGGGTCCTGGGATCAGACCTGGCACCTGAGCCGGGTGCGGCCGCCACCGACGAGGTGGCGGCCGCACCCGGCCCGTTCCACTCCACGAGGAAGTTCCGCGATGCCCCGCACCCGTCAGTCCGCCACCGTCCTGGCCCTCGCCGCGGCGGTCGTGCTCGCACCCGTGTCCGCCGACCCCGCCGCCGCGCACGGTGACACCGTCCACCTGGAGGTGGCGGGCCTGGACAACGGACACGTCACCACCGTCGCCACCTGGGAGAACGACCACGACCCGGTCACCGAGCAGTTCGCCGGGACGCTCTCCGCGACCTCCGCCGACGGCCGGGCGGCCGGGCCGTGGCGGCTGGTCGCCGTGCCCGGACGCCCCGGGACGTACACCACCCGGGAGTTCCTGCCGGCCGGCCACTGGCGGATCGCGGTGGACTGCGCGTTCCCCTCGCTCGGGCACGGTGAGCGGGAGCTCGACGTCGAGGCCGCAGTGATCTCCGACCCGACGCTGCCGACGCCCACCACGGCACCCATCACCGCTGGCACCCCCACGCCGACCACCACCACCGTGGCGACGCCCTCCGCCCAGGTGACCCAGGCGAGTTCCCCCTCCGCCGAGAACGCCGATTCGGGGGACTCCGACCTCGCCACCTGGGCCGCCGTCGGCACCGCCGTCGCGGCCGTCGCCCTGGTCGCCGTCGGCCTTCGCCTGCGCCGCCGGACCGGGCGCTCCTGAGCCGTCCGCCGCACCCGCGCCCGCCCGTGACCAGGCGGCACTTTCGCCCTCCGGGGAACCACCGGGTGCGAACCGCTCGTCCTCGCCTCCAACGGGCGCCACCGGGTGCCCGTCCGAGAACGAGGGAGCATGCGGATCGTGCGGAAGGTACTGATCACCGGCGGGGCAGGCTTCATCGGAAGCACCGTGGCGTCCGCGCTGCTGGACGCGGGCATCACCCCGGTCATCCTCGACGATCTCTCCAAGGGCCGGGCCGAGTTCGTCGAGGACCGGGTCTTCTACCAGGGGGACATCGCGGATGCGGCGCTGGTCGACCGGATCTTCGCCGAGCACCCCGACATCGACGCGACGCTGCACTGCGCCGCCCGGATCGTCGTCCCCGAATCGGTCGCCCGGCCGCTGTTCTACTACCGGGAGAACGTCGGCAAGACCGTCGACCTGCTGGAGTCGCTCCAGCGCAACGGCTGTACCCGGGTGGTCTTCAGCAGCTCCGCCTCCATCTACCGGCCCACCCCGACCGGCCGCGTCGACGAGACCAGCCCGGTCGACGCGAACAGCCCGTACGCGCGCACCAAGCAGATGATGGAGCAGGTGCTCCAGGACTGGACGCGCGGCGCCGACGCCGAGGGGACGCGGGTCGTCGCCCTGCGCTACTTCAACCCGATCGGTGCCGACCCGAAGCTGCGCACCGGCCTCCAGGACCTCCAACCGAGCCACGCGCTCGGCAAGTTGATCGAGGCGCACGTGAACGGCACCCCGTTCACCATCACCGGGGTCGCCTGGGACACCCGGGACGGCTCGGGCATCCGGGACTACATCCACGTCCAGGACGTCGCCGAGGCGCACGTCGCGGCGCTGGTCCGGTTCGACGAGGTCGTCCGGCCCGGGGCGGCGGAGCGCTACCGCGTCGTCAACATCGGTACCGGTGACGGCACCACCGTCCGCGAACTGGTCACCGCCTTCGAGCAGGCGATCGGCGAGAAGCTGGACGTCCGCGAGGCCGAACCGCGCCCCGGCGACGTCCTCGGCTGCTACAGCGACGTGACCGCCGCGCGCGAACTCCTCGGCTGGGCACCGCGCCGGACCATCGCCGAGGGCGTCGAGGACGCGCTCGCCTGGCGCGCCCGGTGGATCGACCGGCTGTCCGCCACCGCCTGACCCGGCTCGAAGCCCGGCCTGGAGTCCGCCCCGGAGCCCGGCCCGACCCGGGTCGGGCTCCGCCGCGCCGAGGTCACTTGGACTCGTCGAGCCCGTTGACGAAGTCCTTGGCCTTGCCGGTCGCGGTGTCGATGTGGCCGCCGTACTTGCCGTCGGTCCTGCCGTCGACGACCTCGGCGACCTTGTCCAGCCCCTGGGTGATCGCGCCGCTGCGCTCGCGGGCGAGGTCGGCGGCCTTGTCGGCGCGGTTCTTGAGGTGCTCGAACATTGATGGCCCTTCAGTTCGTTCCGCGCGGTTCGTGCTCATCCTAGGGCGTGTCTGGCCTACCGTTATCCCGCCCGGAAGGCCCGGCGCCACAGGCGGGACGGACGGGGCGGACGGGGCGGACGGGAACCGGTGGAGCGGGCGGGAGCGTCCTGGGCCCGGAGCAGCCGCGCCCGCGCCCGCGCCCCGCCCGCCGGGGTGGCGGACGGGGCGCGGGCCGGTCGGCGCGGCTCGGCTCAGCCGGTGGTCGCCGTCGGGCAGGGCGGCAGCGTCGAGGGCGCGGTGGTGGCACAGGTCGCCGTGTCCGTCGCCGGTTGCTGGGCGGTGGTGGTCGACGCGGCCGTCTTCGTGGTCGTCGTCGTGGCGGCCGGGGTGCTGGTCACCGTCACCGTCGGCTTCGAGGACGCCGACTCGGTGGAGGCGCTGCTCGACGCCGCGGAGGAGGTGGCCGCGGACGACGTCGCACCCGAGGAGGTCGCGCCGGACGAGGTGGCACCGGAGGTGGAGGCGGTCGCCGAGCTGCTGGACGGGCCGGTGGAGCCGGACGTCGAGCCGGAGGGCGAACCCGAGGTCGAGGTGGAGCCCGAGCTCGGCGCCGAGGAGGAGGTCGAGGCGGAGGTCGAGGCGGAGGTGGAGCCCGACACCGACGCGATCGGTGAGCCCGGCGGCCAGGAGGTGGCGGGCGGGACGCCGGGCGCCAGCGGACCGCGCGGCTCCTTGACGGTCTTGTCGACGATCTCGATCTGCCCCGTCACCCGGGCGAACCAACCGCCGGTCACGATGTTCACCAGCACGATCTCGGTCACCGGCCGCGGTGCGGCGACCACGATGATCAGGGTGGTCGGCTGGAAGCCCGTCCACGGCTTGCCGACGTACTTGGCGTCCGCGACCAGCGTCGGCGACTTCAGCGGATTGCCGCAGCCGCACCGCACCCGCGGCACGCCCTGCGAGTCCACCAGCACCGCGGTGCCGGCCTGGAGCACGGACTGGTAGGCGACGGCCGCGCCGCCCTTGTAACTGTGGTTGGTGACCCGGGTGTCCACCCGCAGGTACGCCGAGGTGAGCGACCGCAGGTAGCCGGGGACGGCGGACTGCTCGATGCCCTGCGCCGAGGCCCAGGCCCGGCCGGTGTCACCGGTCGAGGTGATCGAGATCAGCCGCTGCACGTCGCAGCTCGACTTGTTCATCGTCCCGCCGTAGACACCCGCCGACGTCCCGTCGACGTTGTGCAGGCCGGTGGTCGCGGTCGCACCACCCGTTTGGGTGGCGGTGGGCTTCGCGGCTGCCGACGTCGGCGCCGGGGCCTGCACCGCCTCCGTCTGCACCGAGGGCGTGAACGGCGCCGGGCCCGGGTCCTGCGGGGACTGCAGGGCGACCTCGTTCGCGGTGGGCACGGTGTCGTCGTGCTTGCCGCTGCTGCTGTTGTTGACGATCAGCACCGTCGCCACCACGGCGAGCACGGCCGTGGCCGCCACCAGCGCGGCCTTGGGGCCCGAGCGCCACCACGGCGTCGGACGGCCCCCGGACGGTCCGCCCGAACCGGACGACCCGCCGGGACCGGACGGCCCGCCCGCTCCACCGGAGGCGGGGCCGGACGGGGGACCGGGCGGACTGGACCGGCCGCCCGACGGCGGTCCGGAGAGCGGTCCGGAGGGCGGGCCGAAGGGCGGCCCGGACGAAGGCGGTTGGGAACTCATCGAGGCTCCGTTTCGCAGGCGGCCGGTCCACCCGGCCGGCGCAGGAGGCTCCTGCCACTGGCATCCATTTCTCCCCCCGGTCCCCGTCGGTCGCAACAGCAACGGGGCCGCCCGGAGGCCGCCGCCGGACGGCGCGCCCGGGTGGACGAGCAGGTGGACGAGCGGGGCGGCGGCCCGGTCGGCGCGCGGTCGGCGACGGGCGGGCGAGGGGTCGGCACACGCCGGCACACGGCCGGACGGGGGCCGACGAGCGGGCGGGTCGGCCGGTCCTGGGCCACCCTGGTGCCAGGCGTGGGGGCCGGAACCGGACCCGTGGGGGGCACCGAGCCGACAGGGAGGCCCCGCATGCAGCAGCAGGCCCGTCCGAGTGGGCCGGCCCGCACCGGGACGGCCGGAGCACCCGGCGCCGTGCGCGGCTGGCTGGACGCGGTGGCCGTCGTCCTGGCCGGATTCGCCGCGATGGCGGCGGTGGCCGCGCTCGGCCTCTGGGCCGCCGGCGCCGGCGACCTGCCCGGCGGCGGCTTCCCGTACGTGCTCGCCGCCACCCTGGCGCTCGCGGTCGGCGGATCGGTCGGCCTCGACGGCGGCGCGGGCTTCTTCGCCTCGGTCGACGCCGGGATCACCGCGATGCCGCTCTCCGTCGGCCTGGTCGGCGCGCTGACCGTGGCCGAGGTGTTCCTGCGCCAGCTGCGCTTCCGCGCGGTGGCGGGCGGGCGCGAACTGCTCGGCCGCGCCGCCCGGACGGCGGTGGTCTGGCTGGTCGCCCTCGCCCTGCTCTGCCTCGCCGCCCGGCACACCTTCGCGGTGCCGCTCGGCGGCGGGCTCGTCGAGCAGCTCGGCGGCGCGCTCGGGCTCAACCCCGAGGTGGGCTTCCACGCGGAGCCCGCCCCGACCCTCGGCCTCGGACTGCTCTGGCTGCTCGTCGTGCTGGCCGCGACCTTCGCCGTCTCCCGCCGCGCGCCGCTGCCGCGCTCCCTGGTGCCCTTCCAGCAGGCCGTCCGCCCGGCCGCGTTCGCGATGCTGCTGGTGCTGCTCGGGTACGTGGTGCTGGGCGTGGCGGCCGCGGTCGGTACGGCCGTGGTGCACGGCAACGGCCGCGAGGTCGCCGCGGTCGCGCTGCTCGCCCTGCCCAACCTCGTCTGGCTGGCCTTCGGGGTCGGCCTCGGCGGCGAGTGGCACGGCCACCTGGTCGGGGCGATCGGACTGCCGGTGCCGAAGTCGCTGGCCGCCGTGCTGCGGGTCGGCGAGGGCCAGGACGGCACGGTGAGCCTCGGCACCCTCGCGGAGCAGGACGGCCGGGCCTGGTGGCTGCTCCCGCTGGCCGCCGTCCTGATGCTGGCGGCCGGGGTGCTCGCCGCCCACCGCGCGCCGCGCGGGGTGCGCCTGTGGCAGCACGCGGTGCGACTGGCGGCGGCGGCTGCCGTCAGCATGCTGCTGGTCGGCGTCTGGACCAGGATCTCCGCCGACTACGGCCTCTCGGTGCTGGGGGTGGGCCTGGGTGAGGGCGGCCTGGGCGATCTGCTCGGCTCCGTCCTCGGCCCCGCGGCGGACCCGGTCGGCCCGGCCGCCGCGCTGGCCGGCGGGAGGCTCACGCTCGACCCGGTGCTGTGGATCACCGTCCCGCTGGCCGCCGGCTGGGGCCTGCTGACGGGCGCCCTCGGCGCGCTCGCCGCCGACCGCCTGCCCCGCCGCGGCGAGACCGGGTAGCCCGCTGCCCGCGCCCGCTGCCCGCTGCCCGCCACCGGTGGCGGGCAGCGGGCGCGGTGGTCGCGAAAACTTTGCAAAGTCAGGTGCGTTTGAAATGTGCGGCTTTGCCCCGTTTTGTCGGGCCGGGCAGGACTTTGCAAAGTGAGACTTTGCAAAGTCCCGCCCGAGCGGCCGGATCACCGCCCGCTGCGGCGCCCCGGCGGGTGGACGGCCGGGAGGGCCCAGTCCGGTGGCTCGGGGACGCCGGGGGTCGGGCCGTACCCCCTTGAGGCGGCGCCGAGGTTCGGGGCGGCCCCGAAGGCGGGGACCACCTCGGTCGGCGGGCCGGCCGTGCCCCACTGGGCGCCGGGCGGGCCGGCGGCCGAGGCGACGGTCGCGGCGCGCAGCTCGGCGACGAACTGCAGGCAGCTGGCGAACCGGTCCTCGGGGAGCTTGGCGAGCGAGCGGCCGACCACCGCGTCCACGGCCTCCGGCAGATCGGGCCGGTGCTCGCGGACGGTGGGCGGCGGGTCGTTGAGGTGGGCCCAGAGCAGGGCGAGGTCGCTCTCCCGGCGGAACGGCGGCGCCCCGGCGAGCATCTCGAAGACCACGCAGCCGAGGCCGTACTGGTCGCAGCGGCCGTCCAGCGGCCGGCCGGAGATCTGCTCGGGCGCGGCGTAGTCGAGGGTGCCGACGATCTGGCCCACGCCGGTCAGGCCGCTCAGCGAGAGGGACTTCTTGGTGAGGCCGAAGTCGGCGAGGTAGAGGTGCTCGGGGTGCTCGCTGTCGGTGCCGGGGGCGACGAGCACATTGCCCGGCTTGACGTCCCGGTGGACCAGGTCGTGGTCGTGCGCGGCGTCCAGCGCGGAGGCGATCTGCAGGGCGAGGCCGGCCGCCCGGTCGACCGGGAAGGGGCCGCCCCGGGAGATCAGGCCGCGCAGGTCGCCGCCCTCGACGTAGCGCATCGCGATGAACAGGATGCCGTCGGCCTCGCCCGCCTCGAACACCGGGATGATGTGCGGATGGTCGATCGCGGCGGCGACCTGCGACTCGTGGATGAACCGCCGCCGGAACACCTCGTTGCGGGCCAGTTCGGGGGCGAGCAGCTTGACCGCGACGGTGCGGCCGAGCCGGAGGTCCTTGGCCCGGTAGACGACGGCCATGCCGCCGCGGCCGATCTCCGACTCCAGGCGGTAGCCGGCGACCCGGCGCCCGACCAGGCCGGCGGGCAGGTTCGGCGGCCGGACGGCGAAGTCCTCGTCGCGGTCCTCGTCAGCGTCCGCGCCGGGCGCCTCGTCGGGGTCCGGGTCGGGGGGTGCGGGGAGGTTGGGCCGGGGCGCCTCGGTGGGTCCGACGGAGCCGGCGTCGGCGGGGGACACCAGCTCGGTCGGACGGTGCGGCGGGTGCTCGCCCGTGCGCTCGTGCGACGGCGGACCGGCGGCCGGCGGCCGGTCGGACGGCGGGCCTGCGGCCGCCGGCGGGTCGGCCGGCGACGGGTCGGCGTCGGTCGTCCGGTGGTGCGGCGGCGGCCCGGGGGGCGGGTTCACGGCCCCACCAGCCGGGTGGGCTCGTCGGCGCCCGGTGGCGAGCCGGCGCCCGGAGGCGACCCGGGGGGCGGCGTCCGACCGCCCGACGGCCGCGGACGCTCGCCGACGGCGTAGGTGTGCAGCTGGAGGCCGTCGCAGTAGCACCAGCGGTCGTGCACCGGGTCGAAGACCCAGAGCCGCTCGCCGTCGACGACCAGCCCGATCCGCAGCCCGCGCGCCCGCTCCCGGAACGTCTCCAGGTCGGCGCCGCCCGCAGCGAGGTCCTCCAGCAGCGAGCGGTAGCGGGCCAGCGCGCCCTCCGCCTCGGCCAGCGCGGGGCGCGGGTCGGCGGTACGGGCCGGCGGGCCGGTGGCGGTGGGCGGCACCCCGGGGAGCGAGATGAGCAGCCGGCCGTCCACCCAGGTGGTCCACCCGTTGGAGCAGAGCACCTGCGCCCAGTCCCCGGCCCGGCCGATCAGCTGCAGCGGCAGCAGCGGGTCCAGCGGGGAGGCGGGCAGCATCGGGTCCGGAGCGGCCCAGCTGGGCAGGCCGTCCGGCGGGGCCACATGGGTCGGGCGGAACCCGAACTCTTCCATACGCAGGGTCACTTCCGCATGATCGCCGGCTCCTGCCGGCGCAGCAGGGCGAGCACGGCGAGGGCCAGTACCGCCGAGAGCGCGACCAGCAGGACCAGCGACAGCACCCACCCGGCCCGCTCCTGCCGGAACATCGGGTCGGCGGTGATCGCGGTCGGCAGGACGGTGTGCAGGTCGACGGTGCGGGCCATCGCGGAGAGGCCCCAGCGGGACGGCACCAGCCAGGCGAACTGCTCCAGGCCGGGCACGCCGTGCAGCTTCAGCATGGCGCCGCTGAACACGATCTGCACCACGGAGAGCAGCACCAGCAGCGGCATGGTCGCCTCCTCCTTGCGGACCAGCGCGGAGACCAGCAGGCCGAGCATCATCGCGGAGAAGGAGAGCAGGGCGACCGCGATGATCAGCTCGGCCAGGGGTGGCAGCAGCACCCCGCTGTGCACCGCCACCCCGGTGGCCAGGGTCGGGCTGAGGTCGACCCCGGCCAGGCCGACCACGGTCAGTACGGCGGCCTGCCCCACCGTGATCGTGCCGAGCACCACCACCTTGGAGACCAGATAGGCCGAGCGGGACAGCCCGACCACGCGTTCTCGCTGGTAGATCGGCCGTTCCTTGACGATCTCGCGCACCGCGTTGGCCGAGCCGGTGAGCAGGCCGCCGATGCAGAGGGTGAGCAGGCAGTTCAGGGCGTTGTCGGAGGAGAGCCGGGTGCCCGCCATCGCCCGGCACATCACGCCGATCAGGAACGGCAGGGCGATCATCACGGTCAGGAACAGCTTGTCGGCGGCGAGCACCGCCGTGTAGCGGCGGATCAACGTGCTCAGCTGGGAGGGCCAGCTCTGCGGCTGCTCCGGGCCGATCGTGTCGGCCGGGGCCCCGGGCCCGGGCACCGGAACGGGCCGGGCGGGCGGCAGCGCCCCGGCGGCGACGTACCGCTCGTACTCGGGGGACTCCCGGAACCGGCGCTGCCAGGCCGCGTGGTCCTCGTTCTCGAAGGCCTCGAAGGCCTGCGGCCACTCGGTGAAGCCGAAGAACGGCAGGGCCTCGTCGGGCGGGCCGTAGTAGGCCGTGCGGCCGCCGGGGGCGAGCACCAGCAGCCGGTCGCAGACGTCCAGGCTGAGCACGCTGTGGGTGACCACGACGACGGTGCGCCCGTCGTCGGCCAGGCCGCGCAGCATCTGCATGACCGAGCGCTCCATGCCCGGGTCCAGGCCGGAGGTGGGCTCGTCCAGGAAGAGCAGCGAGGGCTTGGTGAGCAGTTCGAGGGCGACGCTGACGCGTTTGCGCTGGCCGCCGGAGAGGCTGGAGATGACCAGGTCGGCGCGGCTGTCCAGGCCGAGCTCGTGGATCACCTCGGAGACCCGGGCCTCCCGCTCCTCCTTGGCGGTGTCGCCGGGGAAGCGTAATTCGGCGGCGTAGGAGAGCGCGCGGCGGACGGTCAGCTGGGTGTGCAGGATGTCGTCCTGCGGTACGAGGCCGATCCGGCGGCGCAGCTCGGCGTAGTCGTGGTAGAGGTCGCGGCCGTCGTAGAGCACGGTGCCCTCGTCGGCGGGCCGCAGGCCGGTGAGCGCGTTGAGCAGGGTGGACTTGCCGGCGCCGCTGGGTCCGGCGACGGCGAGCAGGGCCTTCTCGGCGAGCGGGAAGGAGACGTCGTCGAGCAGCACCCGCCGTTCGGAGCCGACCCGCACGACCAGACCCTGGACATTGAGCGAGACCTCGCCGGTGTCGGTGTACTCGACCAGCTCGTCCCCGGAGAGGCAGAGCGCGAAGTGGCCGATGCCGACGATGTCCGCCGGGCCGACCGGTGCCTGCTGGACGGGGCGGCCGTTGAGGTAGGTGCCGTTGTGGCTGCCGAGGTCGACGATCTCGTGGCCGCCGTCGGGGCGGGTGCGGAGTTCGGCGTGGTGGCGGGAGACCACCAGGTCCTCGAGGACGAGGTCGTTGTCGGGGGCGCGGCCGATCCGCACCGTCCGGCCGGGCAGCCGCAGTACGGCGCTGGGCCGGCGGAAGGTGCCGGAGACGCCCGGGGCGACGAGCGAGGGGCGCTCGGCGGGCGCGGCGGCGGGCAGGCCGGCGAAGGTCGCGGACGGGCCGTCGGCGGCGTTGCCGAACCGCAGCCTCGTCCCGGGGCCGACCTCCTCGGACCGGATCCGGCGGCCGTCGGCGAAGGTGCCGTTGGTGCTGCCGACGTCCTCCAGCTGCCAGTGGCCGTCGGTGGCACGCAGGACGGCGTGGTGCCAGGAGACCCGCGGGTCGTCGAGGACGATCTCGCTCGTCGGGTCGCGGCCGACGTGGTACGCCCGACGCGGGTCGATCAGCTGCGAATCCGTGTCGGTGACGAGGACCAGGGGCGGCGCGGCGGGCGCGCCCGGGCGCTCTCCCATAGTTGGGATTCTAGTCCGGTGGGCCCCACCCGGCCCGGCCACGGCGACGGCGCACCGCCCCCACGCGAGCCCCGGGATGGATCCATGAGCGTCTGGCCGCGGTTGCGCGACACCCGAACGGTCAGAGCCGGCACCGCCCCCGGGACCGTCCTCCGCTGCGGGCTGGCCGACACCATGCTCGCCGACCTCTCCGTCTCGGTCGTCCTGTTCTTCGCACAGGCGCTGGACGAGGACCGCCTCGCCGCCGGACCGGCCCGGGCACTGGAGCGCGTCCCGGCCTTCGCCGGCCGACCACACCTGGGCACCGCCGAATCACCTTGCTGTGTCGGGTGGCTGACGCAGCATCAAGCAGTCTCGGAGGACCCCGAGACATCCCAGATTTCTGGTCTGGACCACATGATCGGCCCGCTGATAGCGTCCCGACCGCACCCCGCCCAGACCCGCGAACCGAAGGGCGCGACCGACGTGATGACGCACGACGTGACAGAGACCAGCGGGCGGATCACGGCCCGGTTCCACGGCGTGGGCGGCGGCTCCGGCCCGCTCACCCTCGGCCAGGACAACATGCTCCGCTGCATCCGGCGCGACCGGCCCGAACAGATCAACCGCGAGTCGGTCTGGCCCGTGCCCGACGCCACCACCGTGCCCGCCGCCGTCGACGCGCTGCGCGCACTGCTGGAACGGCACGAGTCGCTGCGCACCGTCTTCCCGCCCGGCCCCGGCGAGGACGCCTTCCCGGAACGCCAGGAGGTGCGCGCCGAGGGCGAGTTCACCGTCGCCCTCGTCCCCGTCGGCGACCGCACCGGCGGCGAGGTCGACGCCCTGGCCGAGGAACTGGGCCGGGCCGACGTCGCCGTCCCCTTCGACCTCACCACCGCCCCGCGCCTGCGCTTCACCCTCCTCACCGACGGCGAACTCGTCCGCCGCCTGGTCGTGGTGGGCTGCCACGCCGGTGTCGACGGCGTCGCCGTCACGCTGCTCATCGGGGACTGGCTCGCGCTCGCCGCCGGGACGGAGCTGCCGCCGGCCGGCTCCCGCACCCCGCTCCAACTGGCCGCCCTGGAGCAGAGCGTCCAGGGGCGACGGAAGACCGCGGCCGCCCTGAAGCACTGGGAGACCGTCCTCACCACCGGCCCGTCGAGCTCCTTCGCGGTCGACGGCATGACCGGCCCGTCGGAGGGGCTCGCCGCCCTGCTGCTGCGCTCGCGGACCGGCGCCGCCGACCTCGAAGCGGTCTGTCGCCGCACCGCGGCCAGCCCGTCGGTCGTGCTGCTCGCCGTCTTCTCCGCCCTCGCCGCACACCGCGCGGCCCGCACCGACCTGGTGATCTCGGCCCTCTCGGCGAACCGCCAGCGCTCCGCCCTCGCCGACCACATCGGCACTCTGGCGCAGGACGCCCTGATCGCCCTGGAGGTCGGCCCCTCCGTCGCGGACGACGACTTGGATGCCCTGATCGGCCGTACCAAGGCCGCCTCCTTCACCGGCTACTGGCACAGCACGCTCAACGCCGACAAGGTCTGGCAACTGGTCGAGGACGTCGCCGAGCGGCGCGGCGCCCGCTTCACCCGCCAGGTGGTCGTCAACGACCTCAGTCTCGCCATCCCCGAGGCCCTCTCCGACGCCCGCCCGGCCCCGACCGCCGACCCCGAGGTGCAGTGGTTGCCCGACCAGCCGCTGCCGGTCCGCCTCATGCTCAACATCCTGCGCACCGCCGGCAGCCTGGAGTTCGCCCTGCTCGCCTGCCCCCAGGCGCTGGACCGCGCCGACACCGAGCGCTTCGCCCGCGCCGTCCCCACCGTCCTGGCGGCCGCCGCCGACCGGCCGCTCCCGCTCACCGAACTGGCCGCCCTCGGCGGCCTCCACCCCGCCACCCGCACGGGTGACTGGCAGCGCGTCGGCGCCGACTGGATCGACCTCGCGGCCGTCCGCACCCTGCTCGCCGACGCCCTCGGCGCACGCGCGACGGCGGTCGACCTCGAGTACGGGAACGGGCGCCTCACTGCCCGGATCGCCACCGCCGACCCCGACCTCACCCCCGCCGCCGCCCACCACGCGGTCGTCGCCACTCTCCCCGGCCGCGAGACCGCGATGGCCCCCCACCACTACGCCGTCCACCACCACCCCGGCCCCCTCCCACTCCTCACCTGGCCCACCCTCCCCGCCCACACCGAGGGCTCCGGCCGGGCCGGCTGACCGCGCGCCGACCCGCCGTCCCCCGCCCCCTCCGTGCTGACCCGCCGTCCCCCGCCCCCTCCGTGGTGACCGAGGGTGACCGCAGTTGCCGGGAGCGTCCGCGGGCGGAAGCCTGGAACCAGGGGGCGTTCACGATTGTGGGGTGATCGATCATGGTCAAGTTCACGCCGAAGTACCAGGAGGAGCAGCACGAGGTCGAGATCTGGGACGTCGAGTTCACCGAGGAGGACTGGGCCGAGTTCCGCAAGGGGCCGCGCGCGTTCCTGCAGCGGATCAGCGAGGCCGACGGGCAGGAGGTCAACCGCCTCCTCGTCGACGCGGGGCTGCTGGAGGTCGCTCCCGACGGCAGCATCTGCCACGGACACATCACCAGGATCCACATCAGGTCCGGTCCGGAGCGCTCGACGAACGCCTACAGCTGCTCCGGGCACTGGGAGTAGCGCCCCGCTGCGGGACGGCCGTGCCCGGCCGACACTGGGGGTGACCCCCGGCTTCCGGGGGCGCCCCCGACGCCGGGAGGGCCATGCTGCTCGGACTCACCACCGCCCTGGTCGCCACCGTCTGCTTCGGCTTCGGCTCGGTCTTCCAGGCGAGCGGTGCGCGGGAGGCGCCGCACGCGGACCGGGTGCGGGTCGGTCTGCTCGCCGACCTGGTCCGCTCCTGGCGGTTCCTGCTCGGCACCGGCCTGGACATCGCGGGCTTCGCGCTGAGCATCGTCGCCCTGCGCACCCTGCCGCTGTTCCTGGTGCAGGCCGTCACCAACGCCAGCCTGGCGGTCACCGCGCTCGCCGCGGCCCGGCTGCTCGGCGCCCGGCTGCACCGCGCCGACCTGTTCGGCATCGCCGTCGTGGTGGTCGGCCTGACCCTGCTCGCCCTCGGCTCCGGCCGGGCGGGCCGCGACCAGGCGCCGGCCGCCTTCCACTGGGCGCTGCTCGCCACCACGGTGCTGATGCTGCTGCTCACGCTCGTCCTCGCCCGCCGCACCGGCAACGCGGCGGCGGTCGGCCTGGGCCTGCTCGCGGGCGTCGGCTTCGGGGTGACCAGCCTCGCCGTCCGGGTGCTGGACCTCGACGGCCCGCTCGACGTGTTCACCGACCCCGCCGCGTACGGGCTGGCCCTGGGCGGCCTCGGCGGCTACCTCGCCTACGCGCTCGCCCTGCAGCGCGGCACGGTGACGGCGGTGACCGCCGCCGGCACCGTCTCGGAGACCTTCGGCCCGGCGCTGGTCGGGGTGCTCGCGCTCGGCGACACGGCCCGGCCCGGTTGCGCCTGGTGCGCGCTGACCGGCTTCGCGGTGGCGGTCGGCGGCACCTTCGTGCTGTCCCGGTTCGGCGAGGTGGAGGCCGAGTTGGAGGCCGAGCTGGAGGCGGAGGTGGAGGCCGAACTGGAGGCCGAGCCGGACCGCCCGCCGGAACCGGCCGGGCAGGCCCCGGCGCCCCGGCCCGGGCCCACCCGGGTCGCTCGAACGGCTCCGCCGTGCGAAGGTGACTTGCCGGACAAAACGGACGGCGAGAGGCGCACAGAGCGGCAGGTGCCATGACCACGGACGACGACCGCCCACCCTCCCGACGGACCCGGCGGCACCCCGCCGACGACCCGCCGATCGCCCTGGTGACCGGCGCCTCCTCCGGGATCGGTGCGGCCACCGCCGCCCGGCTCGCCTCCGCCGGCTGGCGGCTGCTGCTCTCCGGTACCGACCAGGCCAGGCTCGACGCCGTCGCCGCCCGCACCGGCGGCCGGCCACTGCCCGCCGACCTCGCCAAGCCCGACGGCGCCCAGCGGCTCGCCGAGGCCGCCCTCGCCGCGGCCGGACGGGTCGACGCGCTGATCGCCAGCGCCGGCCTCGGCTGGCGCGGCCCCTTCGCGCAGACCCCCACCGACACCCTGGACCGGATGCTGGAGGTCAACCTCGCCGCCCCGCTGCGGCTGGCCCGGCTGCTCCTGCCGGCCATGCTGGAGCGCGACCGCGGCCGGATCGTCCTGCTCGGCTCGATGGCCGGCCAGGTCGGCGTCCGCGACGAGGCCGCGTACGCCGCCACCAAGGCCGGGCTGACCATGTTCGCCGAGAGCCTCTGGTACGAGCTGCGCGGCACCGGCGTCGGCGTCCGGCTCGTCCTGCCGGGTGCCGTGCAGACGCCGTTCTTCGCCACCCGCGGCACCGACTACCAGCGCGAACGCCCCCGCCCCGTCGCCGCGGAGGCGGTGGCCGACCTCGTCCACGCGGCGATCACCACCGACCGCGACCGGGTCTTCCTCCCGCACTGGCTGGGCTTCCCCGCCCGGATCCACGGCGCCGCCCCGGGCTTCTTCCGGCGGATGGCGTCCCGCTTCGGGTGAGGGCCGGCCTCCTGCTCGGCGCCGCCGCCGGCGTCGAACTGCTCCACCTGGCCCCGGCCGCCGTCCGCCTGCCGCCGGTCAAACGCCACGCCGCCCGCCGCACCGCCGGCTACGGCGACCCGCACCACATCGCCCTCACCTTCGACGACGGCCCCGACCCGCGCGGCACCCCGCCGATCCTGGACGCCCTCGACACCCTCGGCGTGCGCGCCACCTTCTTCCTCCTCGGCGCCATGCTCGAACGCTCCCCGGACCTCGGCCGCGACCTGGTGGCCCGGGGCCACGAGGTGGCCGTCCACGGCTGGCACCACCGCCGCCAGTACTACCCGGCCCCCGCCCGCGACCTGCGCGAACTCCGCCGCGCCACCGAGGCCGTCACCACCCTCACCGGCGCCCGCCCGCTCTGGTACCGCCCGCCCTACGGCGTCCTCGCCGCCGGCCCGGCCCTGGCCGCCCACCGCCTCGGCCTGCGCACCGTCCTGTGGACGGCCTGGGGCCGCGACTGGGAACCCGGCGCCACCGGCCACTCCGTCCACGCCACCGCCCGCCCCCACCTCACCGGCGGCGCCACCCTCCTCCTCCACGACTCCGACTGCACCTCGACCCCCGACTCCTGGCACGCCACCCTCACCGCCCTCCCCCTGATCGCCGCCCACTGCCACGCCCACAACCTCACCCTCGGCCCCTTGCGCGACCACGGTGTCCCGCGCGACCGCCGACGACCAGGCTGATCAGGCCAGGCCTACCCGCGCCAGGGGGCCGGCGCCCGACACCTGGAGCCCGGACTCCTTGGCCGCCACCAGGCAGTGGCGGCCAAGGCGTGTCGGAGACCTGTGCGGCCACGTCGCCCCCGTCGACTGTTGCCGAGCCCGGGTCCTCGCGCTGTTCGCGCGGTCGCTACGGCGTGAACAGCGCGGCCCGGAAGTCGTTCCGTACTTTCGTCAGCGGTTCACGGTCACGGGTGTGGAAGAGCTTGTTGGTGAACAGCGCCGCCCAGGTCCCTTGTTGTGGCGAGATCCAGAGACCGGTGCCGGTGAAGCCGTAGTGCACCCACACGTCGTCGGCCGGATCCGTGCCGGGGGCCGGATGCCAGAACAGGCCTCTCGGCGGGGTCAGACCGCCGGTCTGGACGCGGAGGGATTCCCGTACCCAATCGGCACCGAACGGGGCGTCATCGGAGTTCAGGAGGGCGGTGGCGAACAGGGCGATGTCCTCGATGGTGGAGAACACCCCGGCGATCCCGCACACCCCGCCGAGCAGGCGCGCGGAGAAGTCGTGGGCGGTTCCGCGCAGGGCCTGTCCGGTGGTCTCGTCGACCTCGGTCGGGGCGCAGCGCCGCACCAGGTCGGGCGGGACGGGGCCGAACCGGGTTTCGGTCATCCCCAGCGGCTTCCACACGGTCTGCGAGGCGAGTTGATCGAGCGTGGTGCCGGTGAGGTACTCGGCGAGGAACCCCAGGATGAGCGCAGCGCGATCGGTGTACTCGACTGCCTCGCCCGGGGGCCGGTGGAGGGCCTCCTGGAGAACACCTGCCCGGACCGCGGCCTCGTCGCTGCCGTACGAGTTCCGCAGATTCGCCCGCAAGGGAACTCCGGCGCTGTGCGTGAGGAGTTGGCGCGCGGTGACTTGCCCGAGGGGGTGGCCGGCGACCTCGGTCCAGAAGGTTCCGAGCGAGTCGTCCAGCGGAAGCCGGCCGGCCTTCCGAAGACACCCGAGGACCGCCCATACGGTGGTGACCTTGGTCAGGCTGGCAATGTCGAAGACCGTTCCGGCGAGCATCGGTTCGGTGCCGTCGAGCGTTCCGCAGACCCCGCCGGCCAGCGAACCGGTCCGGTCCCCGGCGGCCCAGACGGCGCCGGGGTACGTCCTGCGTGCGACGCCTTCCTGGACGAGTCCCTGGACGGCTTCGATGTCGTGGATCATGTCGCTCCCTGTCGGGGTGGGTGCCCGGCCAGCGTAGTGAGTTCGGCGTGCCCGGCGCAGGACGCCCTGCCGTCAGGCGAGTTGGGCACCCAGATGGTTGAGCGCCTCGGCCGTGGAGCTGAGGGGGAAACGCCTGGCATTCCGGTAGCCGCGTCGACGGACCTCCTCCAGCGCTCCCCGGTCCCGGACGAGTGCGGCCAGAGTGGGCCCGAGGTCGTGCGGGGAGGAGAGGTCGACCGGGAGCCCGCTGTCGCCGATGGTGTCGGACAGCCCTGGGACGGGCTGGTACAGAACCGGCAGCCCGCACGCCTGGGCTTCGACGGCGACCAGACCGAACGCTTCCAGGGTGGTCGACGGCATGACGAGGGCGTCATGCCGTCCGAAGGTCTGCCAGAGCTTCCGGCGGGGGACCCAACCGAGGTAGCTGACGTGGGCGCGGAGCTTCCGAAGCGTGGGCAGAAGTGCGGCGTACTCGGCCTCGGGAGCCGCGATGCTCCATTCCACGCCGGAGACGGAAGCTGCGGCGCGGGCGAGTGCACGGCCACCCTTCTCAGGGGTGAGGCGCCCGGCATAGAGGAGCCGCAGGGGGCCGCCGTGCCTGGGACCGAGCGCCGGGGGAGCCGCCAAGAGGTGGTCGGGGACTCCCCAGGGGAGAAGTACGATCTTCCGGCGGTCGGTCCGGGGCGCGATGCGCAGGAGATGATCGGCCATGGCCGGGGTGGGCACGCAGATGATATTCGCGCCCCGAGCGGTGGCCAGGAGTACCTGCCGCTGGGTGTCGTGCGTCGCGGCGAAGAGCAGGTCGGTGCCGTGGACCAGGGCGATGCTCGGGTGTCGGGGGAAGGCGCGGGCCAGTGCGGGGGCTGCGCCGAACGCGAGGTGATGCAGATGGAGCACGTCGACCTGGTGGGCCGCGAGGTGCGAGAGCACGGACCTCTGCAACGCCGTCACGTACGTCCAGAAGGCCGGCCCGTCGAGGCACTTCCCGGTAACGTCCAGCAGGCCGATCTCCCGGGGGACGGTCGCACTGCCGTTGGGCGGGGTGAGCATGAGCGGCTTGGCGGGGATGAGTGGCTCGTCGCCGGTGTACAGGTCGTGGAACAGCTCGACGCTTCCACCGGGGCTTCCGGCGGGAAGGTCGATCGCTGCGGCGGCGAGGGGCGCCCGAGGTCTTGTCATCCGTGTTCACCTCGCAGTTCCTGGTAGAGACGGGAGATGTCGATTCCCTCGGTGGCCCGGTACTTCGATCCGTGCTGTTGGTAGCTCGCTGCCGCGCCGAAGGTCTGGAGGAATACGAGCTTCCCGAAGGTCATGTCAGGGTGGATCCGGACCCTTTTGGCGACTCGGATCTCCAGCGTCCACCGGATCGCGTGGCCGACGTGGCCGAGGGGGGCCGAGACGTGGACCCAGATTCCGAGGGAGCCGATAGTGCGGTCCCCGTTCAGCATCTGCGCATACCGCTCGGAGCCGGTTCGCTCCAGGGTCGCCCCGAGGTACAGCACCCCGGGTTCCAGGAGAAGGCCGTCCTCCGGAACGACCAGCTCGGTGAACTCGGCCGGGCGGGCCGCGTCCAGATCCCCGCGACACTCCCTGAGGGTGGCGTCCAGCCTCCAGTCGTAGGCGTTGGGCGAAATCCGCGTGGGGTCGTAGGGCTCGATGGCGATGTCACCAGCGGTGACGGCGGCAGCGATCGCCGGGCCGGTGAGGATCATCGGGCCACCGTCGGCTTGGCGTCGTGCCAGTAGCGGGAGGGCTGCGGGCCGCACGTGGACTGGTACTTGCCCGAGTAGAGGCTGACCGGGCCGACGGACAGGAAGAACATGATCTGGCCGATCTTCATCCCGGCATAGACCTTGAGCGGGCGCACGGGCGAGAGCATGAGCGTCCACTGGCCGTGGAAGCCGATATCGCCGATCGGGGCGGTGATCTCCACGAAGAGGCCGAGGCGGCCGACCGAGGAGCGCCCGAAGAGGAGCGGGACGAAGGCGTCGGATCCGACCTCCTCCACGGTGTGCCCGAGGTACAGCTCCCCGGGCTGGAGCACGTAACCGTCGGCGCCGATGTGCCGGGTACAGGTCGTGTTGTCACGGTGGGGATCGATGATCTCCTCGGCGTAGACGGTCAGGGTGTCACCGAGCCGGACGTTGTAGCTGTTGGGGTTGACCTGGGCGTCCGTGTAGTCGGTGATCCGGATACGACCGTCGCGGACGGCGGCGGCGATCTCGGGGCCGGTGAGGATCATCGACGGTTCCTCTCGTCGTCGGTGGTGAGGACTCGCAGCACGGACTCACCGAGACCGAAGCCGGCGTCGTGGGCGTACCGGTCCAGGAAGGTGGTGGCGAGGTAGTCGGTGGTCAGCACATGCGTGGTGCCGGCCGACAGTGGGCGCGGGACCGTGGTGGTGGGGCCGCAGTGCTGTGTGAGATGGGTGACCAAGCCTTCGGGGCGGTCGATGTACCGATGGGGGATCTTCGCGTGGACGAGTTGATTGCCGAACGGTTCGACGGCGAGCAGGTCGCCGACCCGCAAGGTGGTTCCGAGCTTCGTGCTGCGCAGGGCGGTCTCGTTGAGGAGCACGGGTACCCGGAGCTTGTCGTGAAGGTGCTCGGCGACCAGTTGCAGGATCGTCGCGCGGCAGGGCGTGGAGTTCTGCCACCGGGGCAGGACAGGGCGGAGAGGCGCGGCGAGGTGCCGCCGCCAGCTGTCGATCATGTCCGTGATCGGGGCCAGCGCGGTCGGGGAGGTGGGAGTGTCCGTGAACCTCGCGGCGTGGGCGGTCCAACCGGTGGAGGCCGGTTCCGCCCAGGCGTATCCGACGCCCAGCTCGTGGCCCTTGACGACAACGGTGCGGCCGACCTGTGCGGGGCCGTACCGGTCACTGTGGCAGTGCCCGGCGAAGATCACGTCGAGAAACGGGCATTCCTCGGCGATCCGGAGGTCTGCCTCGAAGCCGGAGTGGGACAGCAGCACCCAGGCATCCGCCCTGTGGTGGTGACGGAGCAGCAGGTCCCGCAGGGCGTTGACCGGGTCGGTCGCCCGTTGGCCGGTGCGGTGTAGCGGCGGAACGGTGGCGAACGCCTGCTCGCCGATCACAGCGGTGACGAGGACGCGGAGCCCTCCGACCACGGCTCGGTGGAGCGGGCGGAACACAGGGACGCCCTGTTGGTCCACGACGTTCGCGCACACGGTGAGGGCCCGGATGTCGGGCTCCAGATAGTGCTGCCACCCGTGATTTCCCGGGGCGATCACGTCGTACAGGCTGGTCAGTACCTGCCGCTCGATCGCGCCGCGTCCCAACCGGTAGAAGCGGCTCCCCTCGAAGTAGTCCCCGCAGTCCACGATCAGCGCTCGCGCGCGGGCCTCGTGGAGGCCGCTGAGCATGGGGTTCGCGTTGTCGAACGCGGAATGGACGTCAGTGGTGGCCGCGATGGCGGCCACTTCGCGAATCACCGGGAGACCTCCGTGATGTCGGCGCCCAGCGACCGCAGCTTGGCCGGCAGATCGGCGTGCCCGCGCCGGAGTTGGTTCAGTCCGCGCAACATGGTCGTTCCGTGGGCCGTGAGAGCAGCGATCAGCAGGGCCGAACCGGTTCTGATGTCGGTGGCCTCGACGGTGGCCCCGGTGAGCCGTTGCGGGCCGGTGAGGCGGCACTCCGTGGGTGTCAGCGGCTCGATCGTCGCACCGAGCCGGCCGAACTGGGCGAGGAGGTTGCCGTGGCGGCCCGGGTTGATCGCATCGGAGAACAGATGGGCGCCGGGCATTCCCAGGGCGAGGGCCATCAGCGGCGGTTCGAAGTCGGCGTCGAGGCCGGCCGGGTCGAGCGAGGCGACTGCCCGCAGCGGTCGACCCGTGAACGTCCGCGGGTCGGCCTGCACGTGCATCGCATCGGCTTGGGACTCGACCAGGATGCCGAGTCCCCGCAGCAACGCCACCACGGGACCGACATCCGCTTCGACGATTCCCTCGACGCGTCCCCTGCCACCCGTGGCTGCCACGGCGCAGGCCAGCGTCGCAGCCTCGATCTTGTCGCCGGGGATCTCCCAGATGAGCGGCGTGTCCGGTCGGGCGACCGGAGGGGTGAGGCGGATGAGATCCGTGCCGGGACACACCTCCCAGCCCGTCGTACCGAGCGCGGCGAGGACGGCGCTGAACTCGGGGGACGTGTTCGGGTTCCTGAGCGTCAGCGGGCAATCGGCCACAGCCGCTCGCAGAACGGCCGCAACGCTCGCACCGCGTGACCGGAACGGCAGGTCCACGGTCACCTTTTCGACGGGACCGGCAGCTCGGCGGATCTCGTATCCGTCCTCGCGAATGCGGACCTTGTCACCGAACTGCTCGTAGACCTTGAAGTGCTGATCCATCCCCCGATCACCGATCGAGCACCCTCCCGGCCACGGCATGCTCGCCCGCCCGCTCGCCTGAAGCAGCGCCGGCACCAGGTAGTAGGACGCGCGGATCGTGGCAGCCGCCCGCAGATCAGGTGCGTGATTCGGGTGTGAGGGAGCTGTGACGTCCACCTTGTCCGCTTCGGGCGGCTGGAGGCCGTCGGAGGAGGAGACGGGCTTCGTGAGGACGTACCCCATCTCCTGGAGGAGGGCGAGCATCACCTGAACGTCGGTGCTGCGCGGGATGCGTTCGACGCGCACGGTCCGACCGGTCACCGCGGCGGCGGCGATCAGAGGGAGGGCAGCGTTCTTCGAGCCGTCCACACGGATCGCTCCGGTGAGCGGCCTGCTGCGACGAACGGAGAGTGCGGTCGTTGAGGGGTTCGTCGGAGACAAGCTCGACATGGGTGTCCTTCCCAGGACGGTTGGGGGTGGGACGCTCGTTCCGCGGTGGCGTGTGCCGGGCCGACTCGGGCATCGGGAGGGTGGTGACGTCAATTCCCCGACCCCGACTCGCGGGTGTTCTGATCCGTGGTCCCGGGCTCGTCGATCCCGGCCATCGCCAGGGTGGCGTAGACCGCCTTGCCGGTGGGCGTGGGGTGCCAGCCCCATGCGGCGCAATGCTCGGCAATGATCGAAAGCCCGTATCCGGACTGCCCGTCGTCGTAGGGGGAACGGGGCGTGGGGGGCCGCTCGGAGCCGTCACCGACGCTGACGGCGAGGTTCCCATGAGGAGTCGGCCACAACTCGACGGTGACGTCTCCGTCGGCCCCCGCATGACGGACGGCGTTTGTGACCAGCTCGCTGACGACGGTTCTGACATCGTCCATGCGCTCGGCCGGAAGCCCTGGATACCAAGTGCAGACCGTCATCGCGGCGAGCCGCCGGATCGGCCCGACAGCCCCGGGAACCGGCCGGAGACGCCATGTTGCCTGTCTGATTCCTGCGGAAGCGTGATCATCGGCCGGTCTGTGACCGGGCCGGGGCGCGAGTTCGCGGGCATGGAACGGTGGGGCCGTCATCGAAGGTCCTCCAGCGGCTGCGGCGCGCGGTGATCCGATCCGAGATCCGGTTGGCGGCCCGCGTCGGCGAGACAAGCAAGATCCACGACAAAACAGCAGCAAGGTCAGTGAGATGACGCTGCATCACTTGTTGCGATTGACAGAGTGCCCCTTGGATCTTGAACTGACAAGCTTGTGACCCAAACTGGCATGAGATAAAACACGTGTTCTATCGACTGTCGCACCTGGCAGGTGCCAAACTGCACCCAGCGGTGCGAGTGCCGCACCCAGTGAGGAGCGGATTGCACCTATGCCCAACGTGCGCGCCATCCCGACGGTCCGTCGCCGTCGCCTCGGCAAGGCTTTGAGGAAGTATCGGACCGCCGCGAAGCTCAGCCTCGACCAGGTCGCCGAGCTGATGGGTGAGAGGTGGGACGGGCCGAAGGTCTCTCGCATCGAGAACGCTCAGGCCAAGGTCAACTCGGCCGAGGTCGCCCGGCTTCTGGAGCACTACGAGGTGATCGATCCTGAGATCATCGTCCCGCTCGAAGAACTGGCCAGGAACGCGGGCAAGGTCGGCTGGTGGAGCAACTACGGCGGGATAGTGCCGGCGAACCTGGAGATCTTCATCGATGCGGAGGACGAGGCGCGCGTCGTCCGTTCCTACTACGCCACGGTGATCCCTGGCATCCTTCAGACGGGTGCCTACGCTCGCGAGATCACGGCCGTCACCGCGACCCATATTCCGAAAGCCGACCACGCCGGGATCGTGGACATCAGGATGGGCAGGCAAGCCACCTTGACCAGGTCCGACGATCCGGCCGAGTACTGGTTCATCCTTCATGAGGCCCTGCTGCTCCAGACGTTCTCGCCGCACCCCGCCGTGATGCGGGAGCAGCTCATGAAGTTGCTGGACGTCAGTGCCCTGCCCAATGTGAACCTTCTGATCGCTCCATTGGATGCCGGCCCTCATCCAGGAGCCCGAGGGAATTTCCAGATCTTTCAGTTCCGGAAGCCCTGGCCGACCCTGGTGGCAGCCGAAAGCGCAGGCGAGACTCGGTATCTGGAAGACGAGGAGGTCGCTGAGCGTTTCCTCAACGACTTCGCGCAGATCCTCCCCTCGACCCTGTCCGCTGATCTCTCGCGGGAGCTGATCAGAAAACACATGGAAGGAATGGCAAGTTGAGCTCCACCCCTGAACCGAAGGCCGACCTCTACGCACTCGACCTCACCGCCGCGGCGCGAAGGAAGTCGCCGCTCAGCACCGACAACAACGCGTGCGTCGAGCTGGCGGACCTGCCGGGAGGCGGTATGGCTGTCTTCGACTCCAAGCGCCCGGACCTTCCGGCCCTCCGCTACACGAAGGAGGAGTGGGAAGCCTTCAAGGAGGGAATTGTCCAGGGCCTCCTGTAGTGGGCTGATGCGCATCGGGCCGCTTCCCCCGTCGCAATCGGGGGAAGCGGCCCGTTGGCGTATGAGACCCCCGGGCGGGCCGGACCGGAAACTCGCACGGTGGTCGGTGACTGCCGGCCGGGCCTCCGAAGCGGCCGATGTGGGAGCGGCGTCAGGCCAGGCCCACGCGGGCCAGGGCGGTGGTGAAGTCGTCGTGCCAGGGGGTTGGGGTGGCGCCGGGGGAGGGGGGTGGGGTGGGGCGGGTGAGGGCGGCGAGGGCGGAGTGGACGACTTCGGTGGGGCGGGCGGAGGCGACGTCGGCGTGGCCGAGTTCGAGTTCGTGCTGGAGGTTGTCGCGGCCGTGGCCCTGGACGACGTCGAGGAGGAGGAGGCGTCGGCCCAGGGCGCGGGCCTCGCTGCAGGTGTCGCCGGAGCTGGTGACGACGAGGTCGGCGGCGGCCATCAGGGTGGGCACCCGGTCGGTCCAGCCGAAGGGGTGGAGTCGGGGCCGGTGGGTGGCGGCGCGGCGCAGGCGGTGTTCGAGTTCGGCGTTGCTGCCGGCGACGGCGAGGACGTGCGGTCCGGCGTCGGCGAGTTCGGCGGCCGTGCGGGCCAGCGGGCCGAGGCCCCAGGCGCCGGACATCAGCAGGACGCACCGCGCGTCCGGCGGCACGCCCAGCTCGGCCCGGGCCTCGGCGCGCGAGGGCGGCCGGTAGAACGGCGCGCGCAGCGGCGCGGGCAGGACGGCCACCGGGGCGTCCGGCCGGTAGCGGCGGACGCCGCAGGCGGCGACCTCCGAGGTGACCAGGAACAGGTCGGTGCCGTCCTGCACCCAGAGCCGGTGCGGGGTGACGTCGGTGCAGAGCACCAGGTGCCGGAAGGCCGGCGGGTCGCCGCGCAGCCGGTTGACGGCCGAGGTGGCGGTGGCGAACACCGACACCACCAGCTCCGGCCGCTGCTCCGCGAGCAGGGCGCGCACCGCGGGCACCAGCCGCCGCCGGGCCGCGGCGTCGGCGAGCAGCGCGATCCGGGCGCCGGGGCGCAGCGCGGAGAAGTGGAACGCGTCGTAGACGCCGGGCAGGTCGAGCAGCCGCCGGAAGACGGCCTCCCCGGCGGTGCCGGCGCGCTGGCCGAGCAGGGCCATCGCGTCGACCGTGCGGGTCGTCCAGCCGCGCGCCTCCAGGGAGTCCGCGCAGGCCCGGGCCATCACGTCGTGGCCCTGGCCGAGCGAGCCGGAGACCAGCAGCGCGTGCGGCACGCCGGGCCCCGGTTCAGGCGCCCGGGAGCGGTCCGGCCGCCGGGGCGGCCTCGGCCCGGTACCAGTCCGCGTAGCGCTGCACGCCGTCGGTGAAGTTGGTCCGCGGCGACCAGCCGAGCAGCCGCTTGGCCTGCGCGGCGGAGATCCGGCGCCCGGCGTAGTCGGCGGTGCGCGCCTCGATGTGCTCGATGCTGACCGGCCCGAGCAGCCGGTCGACGGTGTCGGCGATGTCGCGGACCGAGACGGCGGTGGAGCCCTCCAGGGCGAAGGTCTGGTCCTCGGCGGCGGGGGAGAGGGCGCGCACATGGGCGTCGGCGAGGTCCTCGACGTAGACGAAGTTGCGGCTCTGCCGCCCGTCGCCCGCGATGGTGATCGGCCGTCCGTCGAGGGCGGCCTGCACGAACCGGGCGACCACCAGTTCGTCGCGCATCCGCGGCCCGTACGGGATGCCGTACCGCAGGATGGTGAAGTGCCGCCCGTACAGCTGGCGGTAGCTGTGCACGAGCATCTCGGCGGCCAGCTTGGTGGCGACGTACAGGTGCCCGCTGTGGTCGAGCTCGATCGGCACGTGCTCGTCGAGCTCCTGCTCGCCGTCGTCCATCCCGGGCTCGGCGAGGGCCGCCCCGTACACCCAGACGGTGCTGGCCAGGACGGTCCGGCTGAGGTCGTTGCGGCGGGCGGCCTCCAGCACGGCCTCGGTGCCGTCGATGTTGATCCGCACGGCGCGGACGGGGTCGGCGGCGACCCGTTCGACGTCGGCCTGCGCGGCCAGGTGGAAGACCACCTCGCAGCCGTCCAGGGCGGAGGTCAGGGCGGGCAGGTCGAGGATGTCGATCCGGGCGTGGTCGGCGTCGGGGTTGAGGTACTTGTCGGTGGAGTCCACCGCGAGCACCTCGTGCCCGGCGGCCAGCAGCCGGTCGACGACGTGTGAGCCGATGAATCCGCATCCCCCGGTGACCGCTATCCGCACGGTTCTCTCCCTTTCTCTGGACTGCCCTGGCTTCTCTGGACGGACGGCGGCTTCTCCGGACCGCTGCGGCGCGTCAGCCCGCGAGGCGGCGGTGGACGGCCGAGACCGCCTCGATCACCAGGTCGGTCTCGTCCTCGGTCATGTCGGAGTGCACCGGCAGGCAGATCTGCCGGGCGCAGACGTCCTCGGCGACCGGGAGCGCCGCCCGCCGGTAGGGGGCGAGCACCGGTTGCAGGTGCAGCGGCAGGTCGTAGACCTCGCCGGAGAGCCGCACGTCGTACTCCTCGGCGACGGCCCGTTTGAAGGCCGCCCGGTCGACGCCGGGCGGCAGCAGGGCGACGTACTTGTAGTAGTTGCTGCGGCAGCCGGCCGGCTCGGTGACCGGCCGCAGGCCGTCGAGCGCGCCGAGCGCGGCGTCGTAGCGCTGGGCGACCCGGCGCCTGGTCTCCACGAACTCCTTGAGCCGGCGCAGGTGGACGGTGCCGATGGCGGCGTGCGGCTCGCTCATCCGCCAGGACGCCCCGAGCCGCACGTGGTGGTTGGTGGTGAACGAGCCCTTGCCCTGGTCGCGGTGGATCCGGGCCTCGTCGCGCAGTTCGGCGGACTCGGTGAGGATCATCCCGCCCTCGCCACTGGTGGTGACCTTGGTCGGGTAGAAGGAGAAGGCGCCGGCCAGGCCGAAGGTGCCGGCGGCGCGCCCCAGGTAGCTGCTGCCGTGCGCGTGCGCGGCGTCCTCGACCAGCGGGATGCCGCGGGTGTCGCAGAGCGCGCGCAGGGCCTCGGCCTCGGGGGTGATCAGTCCGCCGATGTGGACCAGGACGACGGCGGCGGTGTCGGGGGTGAGCGCGGCCTCCAGGGTGTCCGGGCCGAGCGCGAGGGTCGCCGGGTCTACGTCGGCGATCACCGGCCGTCCGCCGGCGTGCAGTACGGCGCCGGCGGTCGCGTAGAAGGTGACGGCAGGGACGACCACGTCGCGGTCGCGGACGTCCAGACTGCGCAGGACGATCTCCAGTGCGGCGGTGCCGCTGGCGACGGCGACCGCGTGCGGGGCGCCGTGCTCGGCGGCGAAGGACTGCTCGAACCGTTCGGTCCAGGGACCGAGGGTGAGCGCCCCGGTGGCGAGCATCTCGCTCACCGCCTCCGCGACGGCCGCGCGGTCGTTCTCGTCGAACACGATGCGAGCGGCGGGAACGCCCATGGGCCACCTCCGGCTGCGGGACGAGCTGTGGACGGGCTGCGCCCCTCGGGCGTCGGGCACCGTGAGGGACGGATCTGGACGGATCGGGACGAAAGCTCCGATCCAGGCCATCACGCTACTGCGCCCGCCGGGGCACGGCCCCTCCGCACCTCCGCCCGGGTGACCCGCGGGCCCGATCCCCGGGCCGAGGAGCGCCGTTCCCCGGCCCGCCGCCGGGGCCCGCCGCCGGGGCCCGCCGCCGGGGCCCGCCGCCGGGGCCCGCCCACGGCGCGCCCCTCCGTCGAGGGGAGGAGACGAGGGCCGCGCCGACCGGGCCGCGCACTACGCCGTCCGGGTCGCCCTGCTGCGTCCGCAGTACCCGGGAACGCCTGCACAGGGCCGACGCCGACGAGACCCCCGGCGACGCAGGATGGCCATGCTCCGGGAGCCCCGGCCCGCCCCTCGAGGGCACCCGGGCCGGCGCCCTTCCCCAACGGCAGCGGGCCCCGCGCGGGGGGGGCGGGCCCTGGGGAGAGGGGGGGGGCACGGGGCGACGCGCACTCATCGCTCTCCGGTCGAACCAACCCTCCCGACCTGCGGATTCCTGAGCGGAAGGCGCTACTTCGTTCGGGGCAACAGGATGTTAACCGGATCGGCACACTCCTCACATCGAACGAGCTTTTACCCTCCCCATGCCTGTGTTTTACTTC
Organism: Kitasatospora misakiensis; assembly: GCF_042656005.1. Taxonomy (NCBI): domain Bacteria; kingdom Bacillati; phylum Actinomycetota; class Actinomycetes; order Kitasatosporales; family Streptomycetaceae; genus Kitasatospora; species Kitasatospora misakiensis. The sequence goes on from NZ_JBHSOF010000024.1 coordinate 88,348, forward strand.
CTCTTGACGCTCCGTCAGGTGACCACCGGTACACCCGGGGTCACCGATGCGGTTCGCGGCGCCTGCCCGTCCACCGCCCCTCCCGGCCGGCGCCGAGAGGGTCACCGAAGGAGGCAAACACCCTTATGGAACCGCTCATCGACCGCGCCCGGGCCTTCCCGCAGCGCGCGGGTGACACCGGCCGGGAACTCACCGGACTCGCCGCCGGCCAGACCCCGCAGGCCCTGTTCATCACCTGCTCCGACTCCCGCGTGGTCCCGGCCCTGATCACCAGCGCCGACCCCGGCGACCTCTTCGAACTCCGCACCGCGGGCAACATCGTCCCCGAGTACCGGGCCGACGGCTCCTCGGGCGAGACCGCCACCATCGAGTACGCCGTCGAGGTGCTCGGGGTGCGCGACATCGTCGTCTGCGGCCACTCGCACTGCGGCGCCGTCGGCGCCGTGGTCCGCGGCGAGGACCTCAGCGTGGTGCCGGCCGTCCGGGCCTGGCTGCGCCACGCCGACCAGGCCGTGCTCCGCGCGGACGCGGCCGACCTCTTCGACCCCACGGTCGCCGGCCCCGTGCAGCGCCACGTCCTCACCCAGCTCGACCGGCTGCGCGGCTACCCCGGCATCGCCCGACGGCTGAGCGAGGGGCGGATACGCCTGCGCGGCTGGTTCTACGAGATCCACACCGGCCTGGTGCTCGAACACCGGGCCGACAGCGGCCTGTTCCTCCCCCTGTGAGCCCGCCCGTGGCCCACGGCCCACCTCCGCCCGGCCGGCCTTCGAGCCGCCCACCGAAGCACCGCTTCGCGCTCCACCGCCCTCGTCCGCACCACCACTCTCCCGAGGACCCGATGACTCGTCGTCCCGCCCTTCGGCTGAGCACTTTGCGCTCCGACCTCCCCGCCTCCCTCGTCGTCTTCCTGGTCGCCCTCCCGCTCTGCGTGGGCGTCGCCGTCGCCTCCGGCGTCCCGGCCGAACTCGGCCTGGTCACCGGCATCGTCGGCGGCCTGGTCACCGGGCTGATGCCCGGCAGCAGCCTCCAGGTGTCCGGCCCCGCCGCCGGCCTGACCGTGCTGGTCCTGGCCGCCGTCCAGGAACACGGCCTCGCCACCCTCGGCGTCATCACCGCCGCCGCCGGCCTGCTCCAGCTCGCCATGGGCGCCGCGCGCCTCGGCCGGCTCTTCCGGGCGATCTCCGTCTCGGTCGTCCAGGGCATGCTCGCCGGTATCGGCCTGATCCTGATAGCCGGTCAGCTCTACGCGCTGGCCGACATCAAGGGCCCGGCCGGCGGACCCGCCAAACTCGCCGGACTCCCCGGCCTGGTCGCCGACGTCGCCGGCGAACCGCGCGCGCTCGCCGCCGCCGCGATCGGCGCCGGCACGATCGCCGTCCTGCTGCTCTGGCCGCGCCTGCCCGCCCGGGTCCGGATCGTCCCGGCGCCGCTCGCCGCCGTCGCCGCCGCGACGGCCGTCACCGCCCTGTTCGACCTGCCCGTCGCCCGGGTCGAGGTGGCCGGCCTCGCCGGTGTGATCGACCTGCCCGGCGCCTCCGACCTCGCCGCGCTCGGCAACGTCGGCGTCCTCGGCACGGCGCTCGCCTTCGCGCTGATCGCCTCGGCCGAGAGCCTGTTCAGCGCGGCCGCCGTCGACCGCCTGCACCACGGCCCGCGCACCGACTACGACTGCGAACTGCTCGCCCAGGGCGTCGGAAACACCGTCTGCGGCCTGCTCGGCGCCCTGCCGATGACCGCGGTGATCGTCCGCAGCGCCGCCAACGTCCAGGCCGGCGCCCGCACCAAGGCCTCCCGGGTGCTCCACGGCGTGTGGCTGCTGCTCTTCGCCGCCCTGATCCCGGCCGCGCTCGCCGCCATCCCGCTCGCCGCCCTGGCCGGCGTCCTGGTGCACGCCGGCGGCAAGCTGATCCCGCTGAAGACCCTGCGGCCGCTCTGGCGGGCCGACCGCGGCGAGGCCGCGATCCTGGCGGTCACGGCCACCGCCATCGTGCTGACCAACCTGCTCGAAGGCGTGCTGCTCGGCCTGCTCCTCGCGGTGCTCAAGAGCGCCTGGGACACCTCCCACCTCCAGGTCGCGGTCACCGAACTCCCGGACGGCGCCGTCCGGGTCACCCTCCACGGCAACGCCACCTTCCTCCGGCTGCCCCGCCTGCTGGAGACCCTCGAATCCCTGGAGTACCTGCCGGCGGACCGCCCGGTGCGCCTCGACCTGGCCGGCGTGCGCCACCTGGACCACGCCTGCCGCAGCGCCCTGGAGAGCTGGCAGGAACGCCACAACCGCAGCGGCTCCGCCGAACTCGTCGGCCTTCCCGCCGCTGCTGCCTGACGCCACGTCACTGCGCCTGACCCCCGCCGCGGCCGCCCTTGGGCGCCGCGGCGGGGGCCGTTCCGTTCCGCCCCCGGCTCTAGCCGAGGGAGCCGGCCCGTTGGGTCCGCTGATAGAGGGTCCGGTGCCCGGTGCGGGTCTTCACCAGCAGGCCCGCCCGGTGCAGGACGCCGAGGTGGTACGAGACGGTGCTGGCGGCGAGCCAGTGCCGTTCGGCCAGTTCGGTGGTGCTCCTGGGGGTCTCCAGGTCGCCGAGGATACGGGCGCGGGTCGCACCGATCAGGTCCCCGGCGGGCGGCGCCGGGGCCGGCCCGGGGTCGGCGTCGGGGCCCGGGAGGGCGGGGTAGAGGATCATCGGCCGCTGCCGCCCGCTGCCGGGCAGCGGGTCGACGGCGATGTGCAGATCGGAGCTGAAGACCGCCGGCGTCAACTGGAGCGAGGAGGCACAGATCTCGCCCCGGGCGTCCACGGCCAACCGGAGGCCGTCCTCCTCGTACCGGACGCGCGGGTGCAGACCGGCGAGCATGCCCGCGAGGCCCTGGCGGGCGGCGGTCTGGGCCCGCCGCGCGATGTCGGCGTCGATCCTGGCCCGCAGCGCGGGCCAGTACGGAAGGACGGCGGCCTGCCAGAGCTGGTGGAGCTCGGCCGCGACCCGCTCGGCGAAGTCCGCCTCGCCCCGGTCGAGCGCCCGGAGCAGGGCGCGCGGAGCACGGCCGCCGGTGATGCCGATCCCGGCGTCGCCCGCGAGCATCACCCCGATCTCCCCCGCCAGCCGCGCGGGGTCGACGGTCGCGACGGCGTGCAGCTCCCGTTCGAGTGATTCCTCGTGCTGGTCGGGCTGCGGATTGATGAAGTCCGGGATGTACGACCACGCCCCCGTGAAGAAGGACTCCAACAGGACCAGCCGCCGCTCCCGCACCGACTCCCGGACCAGCACGCCCGGCCCGCGCCGGGCGGCCCCGGCCGACGGGTGGAGCAGCCACAGACCGTCGGTGGCGACGTGCAGCGGCGAGATCACGAACCGGGTGTTCGCCAAGGCCCGGGAATCCAAGTCGATCCGAAGCAACCGCGTCCCCTCCGTGTGCGCATTCGATCCTCATCGAATCATTCGACCCGGCCGCCCGGCGGGCGATTCCATGGATCCGGGCCGGGGGACGAAGGACCGGCCGGATCCGAACGACCGTGACGGCGAAGGAGATTGTCGTGATCGCCCGCCCCCGGGGCCACCGCCCCCCACCGGAGCCCCCGGGGGCGGGCCCACCCCGCTCCGCCCGGTCGACCGGCCGCGCCCCACCGGGCCCGACCGCGACCGACGGCCCGAGGGCCTGTCCGGCCGATCTTGCCGGGCGCGTGCCACGATCCACCGGACAGGCCCTCCTCCGGCGCACCATGGAGCTGGCGGGTTCCCGGTGCGGCGGCGGAGGAGGCGGCGTGGAGCGGTCGGCGGGGGAGTGCTGGGTGGTCGGGGTGGACGTCGGCGGGTCGGGGGTCCGGGTCGGGGTGGCGCCCGCCGGGTGGCCGGGCGGGCCGGCGGGGGTGCGGACGGTCGAGCTGGCCACGGCCGCCCGGGTGTCGGCCGGGGCGGGCGGGCTGGAGGCGGGGGCGCTGCTCGGCCGGCTGCTGCCCGCGCTCGACGGACTGGCCGCCGGCCTGCCGGACGGGGCCCGGATCGGGGCGGTCGCCGTCGGCGCGGCCGGGATGGCCCTGCTCGGCCGTGACCTGGCCGACCGGCTGCCCGGCCCGCTCGCCCGGGCCACCGGGGCCCGGCGGCTGGTGCTCGCGGGGGACGCGATCACGGCGTACGCGGGAGCCCTCGGGACCGCCGCCGGGGTGGTCGTGGCCGGCGGGACGGGGCTGGTCGCGATCGGCCACCGCCCGGGCGGCGGCTGGCACCGGGCGGACGGCTGGGGCCAGTTGCTGGGCGACTGCGGCAGCGGCGGCTGGCTGGGCCGGGCCGGGCTGGAGGCGGCGCTGCGGCAGCAGGACGGGCGCAACGGGGGTTCGCCCGTCCTGCTGGCCGCGGCCGAGCGGCGCTACGGCCCGGTCACCGGCCTCCCGGCGGCCCTCCAGCCGCGCCCGGACCGGGCGGCGCTGCTCGCCGCGTTCGCGCCGGACGTCGCCGCGGCGGCCGGGGCGGGCTGCCCGGTGGCGGCCGGCCTGGTCGGGCGGGCGGGGGAGGAGATCGCCGCCTCCGCGACCGCCGCCGCCGGGGCGGCCGGTCTCCGCGAGCCCCTGCTCGCCCTGACCGGCGACCTGTTCCGGCTCGACCAGGTGCAGCGGGCGACCCTGCGGGCGCTGGCCGTCCGGCTCCCCGCCGCCCGCCTCCGCGCCCCGGACGGCCCGCCCCTGCTCGGCGCCCTCCGCCTCGCCGCCGCGGCGGCGTCGGCCGCCCCGACCGCGTCCGGCTTCCCCTGGCCGCTGGACCCGCCGCTGCTGGACCTCCTCGACCTCCCCGCCGACGGTCCGTAGCGGCGGCGAAAAAGCGTTTGAGCAGTGGTCAGGGCTCTGGGAGCGTGGTCGGTATGAAGAAGACTTCCACCCCCGAGGACTGGCTGGCGACCAACCGCGCCAACTGGGACGGACGCGTCCCGGTGCACACGGCCAGCGAGTTCTACGACATCCCCGGCTTCGTGGCCGGCAAGGAGGCACTGCGGGCCTTCGAACTGGCCGAGGTCGGTGATGTCACGGGGAAGTCCCTGCTCCACCTCCAGTGCCACATCGGCCTGGACACCCTGGCCTGGTCCCGCCACGGCGCCACCGTCACCGGGCTGGACTTCTCGGCGCCGGCGGTGGAGGTCGCCGCCGACCTGGCCGGGCGGATCGGCGCGGACACCGCCCGCTTCGTCGTCTCCGACGTGTACAAGGCCGTCGAGGCGCTCGACGGGCAGCGCTTCGACATCGTCTACACCGGCCTGGGCGCCCTGTGCTGGCTCCCGGACATCGCCGGCTGGGCGCGGACGGCCGCGTCCCTGGTCGCCCCGGGCGGCTTCCTCTACCTGGCGGAGTTCCACCCCTTCGGCGACACCCTGGCCGACGACGGCCGGACGGTCGAGTACGACTACTTCAACCGCGCGGCCACGGTCTGGGACGACCCCAGCACCTACACCGAGGGTGAGGTGACCTCGGGGGCCACCATGACCGTCGAGTGGCAGCACGGGGTGGGCGAGGTGCTCAGCGCCCTGGTGGCGGAGGGGCTGCGGGTCGAGTTCCTGCACGAGCACGACTTCACGCTGTTCCCGCGCTTCCCGGTCCTGGAGCACGACCGCGGTTACCGCTTCCCGCCCGGCCACCCGCGGGTCCCGCTGATGTACTCGATCCGCGCGAGCAAGCCCGCGTAGCAGCCGGCGCCGTCACACCTTGCCACGGGTTGGGGCGGAACGTGGCCCGGCATCCGCAGCGGCTGCGGCCCGGCGGGCGGACGGGGGAGGACCGGCGCAGGATGGGAGGGTCCGGGGTACCGCCCGGAGTGGGGCGCCGCCGCCGTGGGGCGGCTACGGGAGGTTGCCATGGCCGTCGCCGAGATCGTTCCGGCCGACATCAGGGAGTGGCGTGGCCACGCCGTCATGGACGAGAAGGACCACCGGATCGGCACGCTGGAGTCCGTCTACGTCGAGACCGCCAGTGACCAGCCGTACTTCGCGACGGTCACGATCGGGCTGGCCGTCAAGCGCCGGCTGGTCTTCGTCCCACTGGACGGCGCGGTGCTGGGGCCGGGGTACGTACGGGTGGCGTTCCCCAAGGCGCTGGTCAAGCAGGCGCCCTCGATCGGGGTCGACGACGTGCTGCCGGCCGAGAGCGAGCCGGAGGTGTTCGCGCACTACAAGCTGGAGTACGCCACCGGGGCGGGCGGGGAACGGCGGCTGGCCCGGCGCTGAGCGCCCCCGGCCCACACCGCCCGGCCCACACCGCCCGGCCCACACCGCCCGGCCCACACCGCCCGGCCCACGCCGCACGGCGTGCCACCCGCCGGCCGCCCCCGCGCCGTGGGAGGCTCGCCCACGCCATGACCGTCGCCATCGCCCTGCTCACCCAGGACCTCCGGCTGCACGACAACCCCGTGCTGCACGCCGCCTGCGCCGCCGCCGACGAGGTCGTCCCGCTCTTCGTCCTGGACCCGGACGTCGACGCCGCCGGATTCGCCGCACCCAACCGCGCCGCCTTCCTCGCCGACTGCCTCACCGACCTGGACGCCTCGCTGCGCCCGCTCGGCGGCCGGCTCGTCCTGCGCCGTGGCCCCGCCGCCTCCGTCACCGCCCGGCTGGCCGCCGAACTGGACGCCGTCTCGGTGCACGTGGCCGCCGGGGTGAGCGGATTCGCCCACCGACGGGAGCGGGCGCTGCGCGCCGGGCTCGGCGACCGCCTGCACGTCCACGACGGCTCCCTCACCGCCCTCGTACCGGGCGCGGTGACGCCCGCCGGCAAGGACCACTACGCCGTCTTCACCCCGTACTTCCGTGCCTGGTCGCAGGCGCCGCACCGGACCGTCCTCCGCGCGCCGAAGGCCGTCCGCACGCCCGGCGGCCTCGCGAGCGAGCCCGTCCCCACTGCGGCACCGGAATCGCCCGGACTGCCGCCCGGCGGCGAGCGGGCGGGCCGCCGGCGCTGGCGGAGCTACCCGCTGGAGCGCTACGCCGAGCTGCACGACGACCTCGCCGCCGACGGCACCTCGCGCCTCTCCCCGTACCTGCACTTCGGCTGCCTCTCCGCCAACGAGCTGGCCGCCGCCGCGACCCGCCGGGGCGGCGACGGCGCCGAGGCGTTCGTCCGCCAGCTGGTCTGGCGCGACTTCCACCACCAGGTGCTCGCCGCCCGCCCGCTGTCCGCGCGGCACGACTACCGCGACCGCGGCGACCGGTGGCTGCCGGAGGACGAGGAGGAGTGCACCGCCTGGCGCCAGGGCCGGACCGGGTTCCCGCTGGTCGACGCGGGCATGCGCCAGCTCGCCCGGGAGGGCTGGATGCACAACCGCGCCCGGCTGGTCGCCGCCTCCTTCCTCACCAAGACGCTCTACCGGGACTGGCGGATCGGCGCCCGCCACTTCCTGCGGCTGCTGGTGGACGGGGACTTGGCGAACAACCAGCTCAACTGGCAGTGGGTGGCGGGCACCGGGACGGACACCCGCCCGAACCGGGTGCTCAACCCGCTGGCCCAGGCCGACCGGCTCGACCCGGACGGCGCCTACGTCCGGCGCTGGGTCCCGGAGCTGGCGCACGTCGCGGGGCGGAAGGTGCACCGCCCGTGGCTGCTGGACGAGCGCCCGGCCGGCTACCCGGAGCCGATCGTGGACCCGGCGGCCCTCTCCGCACGCCTGCGCCGCGCCCGCGACCTGGACTGATCCCGGGCGCCCGCGCCGTGGACTGATCCCGCGCACCGCCGTGGCCGGGGGCGCCGAACCGGTGACTCCCGGCCGTGGCGCGGCCCCCCGGCCGGGGCCCGCCGCTACCGTCGGCTCCATGCAGCAGATCACACCCTGCCTCTGGTACGACGACCAGGCCGAGGAGGCCGTCCGCCACTACACCTCGGTCTTCCCCGACTCGCGGATCACCGGCGTCACCCACTACACCGAGGCGGGCCCCGGCACGCCCGGCACCGTGCTGACCGTCGCCTTCGAACTCGACGGCCGCCCCTACGTCGCCCTCAACGGCGGCCCGCTCTTCCCGTTCACCGAGGCCGTCTCGCTCCAGGTGCACTGCGACGACCAGGCGGAGGTGGACCGGCTCTGGGCGGCGCTGCTGGAGGGCGGCGGCCAGGAGGGGCCGTGCGGCTGGCTCAAGGACCGCTGGGGCCTGTCCTGGCAGATCACGCCCCAGGTGCTGATCGACCTGGTCTCCGACCCGGACCGGGCCAAGGCCGCGCGGGTCACCACCGCGATGCTGGAGATGCGCCGGATCGACATCCAGCGCCTGCTCGACGCCGCCGAGGGCTGAGCCCGTGGCCGCCCCCGCCTACCGCCACATCTCCTACCTGCACGCCACCCCGCAGCGGGTCTGGCACGCCCTCACCAACGCCGACGAGTCCGGCCTCTACTGGGGCCACCGCAACGTCTCCACCTGGCTGCCGGGCGCCGGCTGGGAGCACCAGCGCATCGACGGCTCCGGCACCGCCGACGTCGTCGGCACCGTCGAGGCGGCCGACCGTCCGCGCCTCCTGGTCACCACCTGGGCAGGCCCCGGCGAGCGGCGCCCCGCCGGACCGTCCCGGGTGACCTTCGAGCTCCGCTCCCACCGGGACCTCACCCGGCTCACCGTCACCCACGAGAACCTGGCCGACGAGGCCGAGCGCGCCAACGCCGAGGCAGGCTGGTCGGCGGTGCTGTCCAACCTGAAGACCTACCTGGAGACCGGCCACCCCCTCCCGCAGGACCCCTGGGAGATGCCCTGACCCGGCCGTGATGTCAGCCCTCCCGTGACGTCAGCCCGCCCGCGAGCGCTTGCGCCGGCGGCGGACGCGGGCCAGAGCAGGGCGCTCGCCGCGGACCCACCGGCGCAGTCGGCCGAGCCGGGAGAAGCGCTCCCGGCTCGCCACCGACGCCCGGTCCAGCCCCTCCATCAGCCGCCGGGAGCGGTGCTCCAGGTCCAGTTCGTCGAGGATCCGGTCGACCTCGGTCAGCAGCGAGCCGAGCAGGTGCCAGGCCTCCGGGTCGGCCCGCACCTGCTCCAGCAGCAGCCGGGCGACGTTCTCCCGGCTCGCCCAGGCGGCCGTCAGCTCGGCGGTGAGGCGCTCCTCGGCCTCCTCGGCGTTCCGGCTGACCTGGGTGGTGACCAGCACGGCGAAGCTCACCAGCGCGCCGCCGACGTGGGCGAGCAACTCCTCCATCGCCACCGCGAGGCCCGGTGCCACCAGCGGTTCGCCGGGCGCGCGGCGTTTGGCGAGGTCGGTGAGCGAGCGGGAGATCACCCGGATCACCACCACGCAGATCTCCAGGGTGTCCAGCCCGGTGCGCAGCACCAGCCGGGAGAGCAGCCCCTCGCTGATCCGGGGGTTGAACTTGAGGCTGTCCTCGGCCTGGCGCAGCGCCGCGTCGACGTCGGCGATCGCCTGGTCCAGCCGGCGGGCCTCGTGCAGGCGTTCGGTGGCGTCCGCGACCTCGGTGGGCCGGCCCAGCTGGTCGGCGAGGTCGACCAGCAGGTGGCGGGCCCGGCGGGCCAGGTCCTCGATGGACGCGCCGGCGGTGTCCACCCAGACCGGCGGGGCGAACAGCAGGTTGAACAGCAGGCCGACGCCCGCGCCGATCAGGGTCTCCAGCACCCGGTCCCAGGCCTGGGAGGCGAGTTTGGTGACGCCCAGGATCAGCATCGCGCTGATCGCGACCTCCTGGACGAACTCGTCCACCCGGACGAACCGGCCGATCACCAGCGAGGCCAGGATGATCAGCCCGAGGCTCCACCAGGAGAGCCCGACCACCGAGCTGAAGCCGATCGCGATCAGCACGCCGACGACCACCGAGTTCACCCGGCGGATGCTGGTGGTGAGGGTCGAGTAGACGGTGACCTGGACGACCAGCAGCGCGGTCAGCGGGGCCGTCAGCGGGGCCGGTTCGGTGCTGAGCCAGGTCGCCACCAGGTAGGAGAGGGTGGCGGCGACGGTCGCCCGGGCCGTCTGGACGGCGAAGGGGTCGCGGGCGGCGCGGCGCAGCAGGCCGGCGAGGGAGTCCGGTAACAGAGCCATGCGCACCTCCTTCCCCGTGTCGCGGTTCCCACCGGGGCGGGGTCCGCGCGGGCCGGGGTCACCGCCTGCCGCGGCCCTCGCGGGCCGGGGTCACCGCTTGCCGCGCCCCTCGCGCAGCAGCTTCCACGGCGCGAGCGCCGACTCCACCTGCACCCCGAGGCTCATCTTGGACGCGCCCTCGATCCGCTCCTCGAAGCGGATCGGCACCTCCTTGATGGTCAGTCCGCGCTGCACCACCCGGTGGTTCAGCTCGACCTGGAACGAGTACCCGTTGCTCTCCACCGACGGCAGGTCGATGGCCCGCAGGGTCTGCGCCTTCCAGGCCTTGTAACCGGCGGTGGCGTCCCGCACACCCAGGCCGAGGATGGTGTTCACGTAGAGGTTGGCCCAGGCGGAGAGCGCCTTGCGGTGCCACGGCCACTCCTCGGCGGTCGACCCGCCGGGGACGTACCGGGAGCCGAGCACCACGGCGGTGTCGTCGGCCAGCAGGGTCTCGACCATGAGCGGCAGGACGGCGGCCGGGTGGGACAGGTCGGCGTCCATCTGGACGACCACGTCGGCGCCCTGCTCCAGGGCCAGGGTCATTCCGGCCACGTATGCGCGGCCGAGGCCGTCCTTCTCGGTGCGGTGCAGCACCCGGATCCGGTCTTCGGACTCGGCGGCCAGCTTGTCGGCGACCTCGCCGGTGCCGTCGGGGGAGTTGTCGTCGACCACCAGCAGGTGCAGGTTCGGCAGGTCGAGGTCGGCCAGCAGGCCGGCGAGGACCGGCAGGTTCTCCCGCTCGTTGTAGGTGGGCACGACCACAACGACCTTCGGGGCGGCCTCGACCATGTTCTGTTCCCTCGCGAGTTCGGCGTTTCGGCCGTCGGCGGGACGGCCGTGCGAGTCTATCCGCGCCGCTTCGAACGCCGTCGCGCCGGACCACCACCCGGTCTCTCACCCGGTTCTTGCCCGTTCCCGTTCGGTTGGCCGCCGCCGGTCCGTCACCTGGACCGGCGGGTGCTCCAGGCGGGCGCGACGATGCCGATCAGGGCGACGGCGAAGCCGAGTTGGAGCAGATGGCGGATCCAGTCGATGCCGGAGGTGTTCCGGACGCCGACCCAGCCGGACACCGCGTTGCCCAGCCACGCCCCGGCGGCGCCGAGCAGCATGGTCAGCCACCACGGGATGGCCTGCGGGCCGCGCAGGAGCAGCTTGGCGATCAGGCCGAGCACGAAGCCGATGAGCAGAATCCACAGCAGCTGGAACATCGCATTCCACCTTTCGAGGCGCGTTCCCTCATGATCGCCCGATCCGCCCGGCCCGGCACGTCCAGACGCCGGCCGCGGCTCCAAGCCGCTCCCCGTCGCCGGTGCTCACCGGGACGGTTCCCCACCGCTCAGCGCCGCCCCGGTGGCCGGGTCGAAGACGTGCAACCGCCCGGTGTCGATCCACAGCTCCAGCGGGGCGCCCTCGGCGGCCCGGGTGGCCGTCCCGATCCGGGCCACCACCTCCCGCCCGGGCGCGCCCGCGCCCGCCTCGGCCCGCCGGGCGTCGACCTCCTCCAGCCCGCCGCCGGCGATCGCGTCACCGGGGATCGCGTCGCCCCCGACGGTGAAGTGCACGAACACGTCCGAGCCCACCGACTCGACCACCTCCACCCCGACCGTGACGCGCGCCCCGCCCGTCGGATGCTCCAGCAGCGCGGCGTCCTCGAAGTGCTCCGGGCGGATGCCGACCACCACCTCGCGCGGCGCGTCCGCCGCCGTGAGCCGCCGGCGCAGCCGGTCGTCCACCGGCAGGTCGCCGAGCGCGGTGCGCAGGGTGTCCTCCTCCAGCCGGCCGCTCAGCAGGTTCATCCCGGGCGAGCCGATGAACCCGGCGACGAACAGGTTGGCCGGGGCGTCGTACAGCTGCTGCGGCGCGCCGACCTGCTGGACCACGCCCGCGCGGAGCACCACCACCCGGTCGCCGAGCGTCATCGCCTCGACCTGGTCGTGGGTGACGTAGACGGTGGTGGTGCCGAGCCGGCGCTGGAGCCGGGAGATCTGGGTGCGCATCTGCACCCGCAGCTTGGCGTCCAGGTTGGAGAGCGGCTCGTCCATCAGGAAGGCCTTGGGGTCGCGGACGATCGCCCGGCCCATCGCGACGCGCTGGCGCTGGCCGCCGGAGAGGTGGGCCGGCCGGCGGTCGAGGTGCTCGGTGAGGTCGAGGATCCGGGCCGCCTCCTCGACCTTGGCGGCGATCACCGCCTTGTCGGCCTTGGCCAGGCGCAGCGCGAAGCCCATGTTCTGCCGCACGGTCATGTGCGGGTACAGCGCGTAGCTCTGGAAGACCATCGCGATGTCCCGGTCCTTGGGCGCCCGGTCGTTGACCACCCGCCCGCCGATCCGCAGGGTGCCGTCGGTGATGTCCTCCAGGCCCGCGATCATGTTCAGGGTGGTGGACTTCCCGCAGCCCGAGGGGCCGACCAGGATCACGAACTCGCCGTCCGCGACGGTCAGGTCGAGCGCGCGGACGGCCACCGAGCCGTCGGGGTAGCGCTTGGTGATGCCCTCCAGGACGATCTCCGCCATCGGTCCGCGTCATCCCTTCACTGCGCCGGCGGTCAGGCCGGCCACGATGCGGCGCTGGAAGAACAGCACGAACAGCACGATCGGCACCGTGATCACCACGGCCGCGGCGGCGATCGAGCCGGTCGGCTGCTGGAACTGGGAACTGCCGGTGAAGAAGGCGATCGCGGCCGGCACGGTGCGCGCGGCGTCCGTGGAGGTCAGCGAGATCGCGAACAGGAAGTCGTTCCAGCAGAAGATGAAGACCAGGATGGCGGTGGTGAACACACCGGGCGCCGCCAGCGGGGCGATCACCAGCCGGAACGCCTGGGCGGGCGTCGCGCCGTCCATCTTGGCGGCCTTCTCCAGCTCCCACGGGATCTCCCGGAAGAACGCCGACAGGGTGTAGATCGCCAGCGGCAGCGAGAAGGTCATGTACGGGATGATCAGCCCGGCCCAGGTGTCGAAGAGCCCCAGCGCCCGCTCGATGTCGAACAGCGGCGAGACCAGCGAGATCGGCGGGAACATCGCGATCAGCAGCGACATCCCGATCAGCAGCCGCTTGCCGGGGAAGCGCAGCCGGGCCACCGCGTACGCCGCCATGGTGGCGAGCACGACGGCGACGGTGGTGGCGATCACCGCGACGCCGATCGAGTTGAGCAGCGCCCGGGTGAACTCCGAGGTGCGGAAGATGCCGCGGTAGTTCTCCAGCGTCCAGTCGCGCGGTACGAACGCGCCGTCGGTCAGGGTGGCCGGGTCCTTGAAGGAGAGCGCGGCGATCCACCAGACCGGGAACAGCGCGTAGAGCACCACCACCAGGTTGACCAGCCCCCAGCCGGTGCGCGTCCTGGCCTGCCGGGCGGTCACCGGCCCTCCGCCGAACCGCCGGGCGCGGCGGCGCCGAAGAACTTGACGAAGATCAGCGCGATCGCCGCCACGCACAGGAACACCAGCACCGAGATCGCCGAGCCGATGCCCAGGTTGAGCGCGGTGAACAGGTTGTCGTAGCCGAGGATCGAGACCGAGCCGGTGTCGTTGGCGCCGCCGGTCAGCACGTAGATGTTGTCGAAGATCCGGAACGCGTCCAGGGTGCGGAACAGCAGCGCCACCAGGATCGCCGGCTTCATCAGCGGCAGCACCACCAGCCGCAGCCGCTGCCCGGCGCCGGCGCCGTCGACCATCGCGGCCCGCACCGTCTCGGCCGGCACCAGGGCCAGCCCCGCCAGCAGGAGCAGGGCCATGAACGGCGTGGTCTTCCACACCTCGGCGAGGACGATCAGGCCGATCGCCGGCCAGTGCTCGGTCAGCGGCGCGCTGCCCTCCGGCAGCAGCGCCGCCAGGTAGCCGGTGCCGGGCGTCCACGCGTACTGCCACGAGTAGGCGGCCACCACCGTGACGATGCCGTACGGCACCAGCACCGCCGTGCGCACCAGCCCGCGCCCGAACACCGCCCGGTGCATCACCAGCGCCAGCGCCAGGCCCAGCACCAGCTCGATCGCCACCGAGACGACGGTGATCAGCACCGTCACCCCGAGCGCCTGCCACCAGTACGGGGAGGACAGCACGGCGCCGTAGTTGGCGAGCCCGACGAAGGCCGAGCGGTCCGGGAAGCGCAGGTCGTAGCGCTGGAAGGAGAGGTAGACCGCGTAGCCGACCGGGTAGGCCGTCACGAGCAGCATCACCAGGACGGCGGGGGCGCAGAGCAGCCAGCCGAGCCGGCGCTCCTGCCGCGATCCCTCGGAGAGCCGGCCGGCGGTTTTGCCCCGGTCCGTCGTGGTGGTCACGGGATCAACCCCTTCGAGCCGAGCGCGTCCCTGATCTGCCCGGCCAGGTCGGCGACCGTGCGCTCCGGGTCCACCTCCGACGGCGGGGAGAGGGCGTGCGCGACGGCGATCGACACGTTCTGGTACGCGGGCGTCTGCGGCCGCACCGAGGCGGAGTCCAGGGCCGCCAGCACGTCCGCCGCGAACGGGTAGCTGTCGGTGAGTTCGGCGGCGGTGTACAGACTGCGCAGCGAGGGCGGCAGGCCGCCCTTCAGCGCGTTGGTCAGCTGGTTCTCGCGGTTGCGCAGGCAGAGGACGGCCTCCTGGGCCGCCTCCGGGTGGTCGGAGTAGGCGCCGACGGCGAGGTCGATGCCGCCGATGGTGACGGTCGCCGGCCGCCCGGGGACGACGGACGGGTAGGGCGCCCAGCGGAAGTGCCGGAACAGCTCGGGCTGGTTCTCCTTCATCGACGGGTAGACGAAGGGGTAGTTGAGCTCGAAGGCGGCCGTCCCGGACTCCATCGCCAGCCGGTTCTGGTCCTCCATCTGGTTGGACAGGGACGGGTCGGCGGCGGGGGAGCGGGCGAGGTCCCGGACCACCCGCGCGGCGGCGACGGCCGGCTCGCCGAGCGAGGGCGCCGTCGCGTCCGGGGTGAGGATCGAGCCGCCCGCGCTGGTCACGAGGGTGTTGAACCAGACCGTCAGACCCTCGTACTGCGCGCCCTGCACCTCGACGAAGTGCGGCCCGCCCCGCTCGGCCAGCCCGCGCGCGGTGTCGAGCAGCTCGGCCCAGGTCGCGGGCGGCGCGGACACCAGATCGTCGCGGTACCAGAGCAGTTGGGTGTTGGAGTTGTAGGGGACGGCGTACAGCCGGCCTTGCCAGGTGGCCGTGCGCAGCGCGGCGGCCAGGGTGTCCTCGCTCGCCCGCTCGCGCAGCGCGCCGGTCCACTCGCGGGCCCAGCCGGCCTCGGCGAACTCCGGCGTCCAGGTGACGTCCAGGCCCATGATGTCCACGCCGTCGTCGTGCGCGGCCATCCGGCGCACCAACTGCTGGCGCTGGCCGTCGGCGGTGCGCGGCAGCTTGTTGTAGCGGATCGACCAGCGCCCGCCGGAGCTCCGGCCGCAGGTGTCCGCGGCCTGCTGGAGCGCGCCCGAGTCGTCGGGGAAGTTGTACCAGTCGAGGACGACCGGGCCGGCGCCCCCGGAGCCGCTGCCGTTGCCGCTGCCGCAGGCGGCGAGCGTCCAGGCGAGCAGGAGCAGCAGGGCGACGGCGGCCCGGTGGTGCGGTCTCGGCATGCCTCTCCCTCCGGCGGACCGACCTTAGGCCGCTTGCCGCTCGGGGCCTTCGATCTGACGGTGCGACATCCGCCCCGTCCTTCCAAAGGCCCAGCGTGCGCGTTTGGTGAAGATCGGGGCCGGGCGGCTCTGGCGGGCGACGGCGGGGAGCCGCTACGGTCTGGACCAGCCACCCGTCCGGCCGATCGGCCGCGCCCCGTCCTGGCCTCTTCCGGGAGTCGTCATCAGCACCCGATCCACCGTCAGCGCCGCGCCCGCCGCGGCTCCCACCGCGGCTCCGGCGCTCGACGCGCTCACCCTGCCCGACCTGCTCGACGACCGGGCGGCCCGCCACCCCGACCGGCCCGCGCTGCTGGTCCCCGGGCGCCCGGTGCTCGACTACCGGACGTGGCGGGAGCGGGCGGTGCGCGCCGCCCACGGGCTCGCCCGGGCGGGCGTCCGGCCCGGTGGACGGGTGCTGCTGCTCCTCCCCAACCGGGCCTGGGACGACTACGCGGTGGCCTTCCTCGCCACGCACTACGCCGGCGCGGCGGCCGTCGTCGCCCGCGAGGACCTCGGCGCCGAGGACACCGCGCGGCTGGCGGGCGACGGCGGGGCCACCCTCGCGGTCGCCCTCGCGGCCGACGACGAGCGGGCGTCCGCCGCCGGCGTCCCCGCCCTGACCCTCGCGGACCTGCTGACCGGCGATGGTCCCGAGGAGCCGCCGCACCGCCCCGCCCCCGGCGACCTCGCCCAGGTGATCGGCACCTCCGGCACCACCGGCGCGCCCAAGGGCGTACACGCCGCCCACGCCAGCCTGACCGCCGGCCAGCGGCTCGACCCGCGCCCGCGCCCGTACGCCCACTCCGCGCACGCCGTGCACGCCTTCCCGATCGGCACCAACGCCGCCCAGGTCGTCCTGGTCAACGCCCTGGTCGCCGCGCCCGCCACGATCTGCCTGCCGCGCTTCGACGCCGAGGAGTTCGGCCGGACCGTCGCCGAGCACCGCGTGGGCACCGTCTTCCTGGTGCCGTCGATGGCCGTCGAACTGCTCGACTCCGGCGTCCCCGAACGGTACGACCTCAGCAGCGTCCTGCTGATCAGCTCTTCCGCCGCCGCGCTGCCCGCCCCCGTCGCCACCGCCCTGCGCGCGGCCCTGCCCGCCGCGACCCTGGTCAACACCTACACCTCGGCCGAGGCGTCCCCCGCCCAGATCTCCGCCGTCGTCGACGCCCGACGGCCCGGCTCGGTCGGCCGCCCCGCGAACCCGGGCGACCTGCGACTGCTCGGACCGGACGGGCAACCGGTCGGGACGGGCGAGACCGGCGAGGTCTGGCTGCACCAGCCCGGCCCGCCGCGTGGCTACACCGCCGGCGCGCGGGCCTCGGCGGCCGTCTTCCGGGACGGCTGGGTGCGGATGGGCGACCTCGGCCGGCTCGACGCCGACGGCTACCTGTACCTGGTCGACCGGGAGAGCGACATCATCAAGTCCGGCGCCCTCAAGGTCTCCACGCTGCGCATCGAGGACGTCCTGCACGCCCACCCGCAGGTCGCCGACGCTGCCGCGCTCGGCCTGCCGCACCCCGTCATGGGCGCCGTGCCGGTGGCCGCCGTCGTCCCCGCCGCCGACGGGCTCGACCTCGACGAACTGCGGCTCTTCCTCGCCGCCCGCCTCGGCCGGGCCGAACTGCCGGTCCGGATCCTGGTCACCGACCGGCTGCCGCGCAACCCCAGCGGCAAGGTCGTCAAGCACGAACTGCGCGCCCGCTTCCAGGAAGCCGACGACCGCGCCGGCGCCGGCGTCCGCACCGGCGGTACGCCGCCCGGTACCGCGCAGGAACGCGCCCTCGCCGCCGTCTGGAGCAAGGTCCTCGGCCGACCGGTCGAGGCCGTCGAGGACGAGTTCTTCGCCCTCGGTGGCGACTCCTTCCGCGCCGTCCAGCTCGCCGCCGCCGTCGCCGCCGAGTTCGGCGTCACCGCCAGCACCGCCCTGGTCTTCGAACGCCCCTCGCTGCGCGCCCAGGCCGCCTGGCTCGCCGACGCCCCTCGGCCGGCGGACGCGCCCCTCCCGCCCGCCGAGGGCGAGCTTTCGCCCTTCCCCTCGCCCTCCCTCTCGCCCTTCCTCCGCGAGCTGCGCGCCCAGCCCCACGACATCCCGCTCACCTCCCAGCAGGAGAACTTCCTGCGCTGGATGGCCGAGGCCGAGGGCCGCAACGTCGGCTCCGTCGCCGTCATGTTCCGCGTCACCGAACCACTGGACCTCGCCCTGCTGACCGAGGCCCTGCACGAGGCCGTCCGCCGCCACCCCGCGCTGCGCACCCGCTTCGTCCCCGTCCCCGGCGCCCCGGGCGTCCGGCGCGCCGTCGTCGACCCCGAGCCGGAGGTGGAGGCGATCCTGGTCGACGCCCCGGGCGCGAGCGACGACGAGGTGTCGGCCCGGCTGATCGCCGTCCGGGACCGGCTCACCGACGTTGGCGAAGGCCCGATGACCGGCCTCGCCGTGGTCAGCCGGGGCCCCGACGACCACGCCGTCCTGCTCGCCGTCCACCACATCGTCGGCGACGGCTGGTCGGTCGGCGTCCTGCTGCGCGACCTCGGCGTCGTCTACTCGGCGCTGCGCCGCGGCCGACCCGCGCCCCCGCCCCGGCCGATGCCCCCGCTCGGCGAACTGGTCGCCCGCGCCAACGCCCGGTGGCCGGCTTCCCGCGCCCACTTCGCCCGCACCCTCGCCGGCGCGCCCGAGGCCGTGCACCCCTTCCCCGGGCGCGCCGACACCGAGACCGTCCTCAGTGCCGCCCACCGCCTCACCGTCCCCGCCGCCCGCGCCGCGGCCCTGCGCGCCCGGGCCGCCGAAGCCGGCGCCACCCCCTTCCAGGCGCTCGCCACCGTCTGGCTCGGCCTGCTCGCCGAACGCAGCGGCCAGCAGGACCTCGTCCTGATGACCCCCGTCCCCGGCCGCACCACCCCCGAGGCGGAACAGGCCGTCGGCTGCTTCGTGCAGTCCCTCCTCCTACGGGTCGACGCCTCCGGTGCACCCGGCTTCGCCGAACTCCTCGCCCGCGTCCGCGACACCGCCACCGCGGCCCTGGACCACCAGCTCTACCCCTTCGCCGAGTTCAGCCCCCTGGTCCCGTTCGCCGCCTGGCTCCGCTACGAGGCCTGGAACGCCCCCGCCCAACTCCCCGGCCTGGCCTGCACCGCCTGGGAGGTCCCGCGTGGCGCCACCGTCCCCTACCCGCTGCCCGGCGGCGACCGGCACGTCCCCGAACTCGCCGCCACCGAACAGCCCGACGGCTCCCTGGTCTGCTGGCTCCGCTACAACGAGCACGCCTTCACCCCGGCCGCCGTCGAGTCCCTCGCCGCCGCCCTCGAAGCCCGCATCACGGAGGCCGCCGGCGGCTGACCGGGCCGGACCGCTCCCGACCGCTGAGCCGGCTTCGTGGTGTGCCCTGCCCGACGAGGGCAGGGCACACCACGGGGTCACTCGTGCCCCCTCGGCGACGCGTCAGGCCCTCGACCCCGCACCGGCGGTGGCGAGGAGCCGGGTGCGCAGCGCGGCGGCGCCGCCCTCGGCGAGCCAGTCCGCCAGGGTGCGCAGCCCGGGGTGGATCACCCGCAGCGCCTCGATGTCGGCCCGCCAGCGGTGGCCCGCGGCCCACTGCTGCCGGACCATGGCGAGCTCCGGATTCAACGCCGCCGCCTCCTCGTGGGTGAACTGCTCGTAGCGGAGCGCGAGGCCGGTCGCGGCCCCGATCGCGGCGACGGCCTCGACCGGCGTCGGGGCGTCGCCGGCCAGTTCCAGCGTCCGCCCGGCGAACCGGTCCGGCTGCTCGAAGGCCAGGGCGGCGAACTCGGCGATGTCCTCCAGCGCGATGATCTGCATGGGCTCGTCCGGCGGGAAGAGGTGCCGGTTCACGCCGTCGGCGAACCCGTCGAGGCCGATGCCGGCCAGCCCGAGGTAGTTCGTCATGAACCGCACCGGCCGCAGCACCGTCACCTGCTCGATCCGCTCGCGCAGGTACCGCTCCGTCCGGCGCTTCCCGGGGGCGGCGAAGGCCGTGCCGGTGGTCGAGGCGACGCCGGTGTACACCACCTGGCGGACCTTGGCCTCGGCGGCGGCGTCGGCCAGGGCCCGGCCGCGGGCGAACTCCAGTTCCTCGTTGTCGCCCGCGGGCCCGTAGACCGTCGGTGGCACGGCGAACAGCGCGGCGGCACCGGCCAGGGCCCGTCCGAGGCTCGACGGGTCGTCGAGGTCGGCGAGGACCAGCTCGGCCCCGGCCTCCGCGAGCGCCACGGCGGCGGGTGCGGTCACGTCCCGGACCAGCGCGCGCACGGGGCGGCCGCCCGCCAGCAGCCGGCGTGCCGTCGCGCCGCCCTGCTTCCCGGTTGCGCCGCTCACGGCGACGACGCCCCACGCCGTTTCGGTGTCGTTGTCGGTAGTCATGTTGCTCTCCCTCTCCCCG
Organism: Kitasatospora misakiensis; assembly: GCF_042656005.1. Classification (NCBI taxonomy): domain Bacteria; kingdom Bacillati; phylum Actinomycetota; class Actinomycetes; order Kitasatosporales; family Streptomycetaceae; genus Kitasatospora; species Kitasatospora misakiensis. Next base: position 108,376 of record NZ_JBHSOF010000024.1, read on the forward strand.
GACCGATGGCTGCGGAATGATGCGGTGAATCCGGGGTATCTGGAACACTGCAACCCGTTTCGGCCGACGCACAAGGGGTTTCGTGACATGACGACAGTGATCGGCGGCGACCGGGCGGACGCCCGCCGCAACCGGGCCAAGGTGCTGGCCGCCGCCGTCGAGGCGATGGCCGAGCAGGGGTTCGACGTCCCGCTCGGCGAGGTCGCCCGCCGCGCGGGCCTCGGCGCCGGCACCGTCTACCGGCACTTCCCGAGCAAACAGGCACTCCTGGAGGCGGTGTTCGCCCAACACCTGGACGACCTGGTCGCCGCCGGCGAGCGACGGACCGCCCGGTACGCGCCGACCGAGGCCTTCTTCGGCTTCGTGCAGGACGTGATCGAACTGTCCAGCAGGCGCGGGCAGATCTGCGAGGTCGTGGCCGCCGACGACGCGAGCTGGCCGCGCCCGGTGCTGACGGCCTCGCTGCTGCGGTTCCGCCAGGTCCTGACGGCGCTGCTGCACGCGGCCCAGCGAGCGGGCGGCGTCCGCGCCGACCTCGTCCCCGACGATGTCATCGCCCTCGGCGTCGGATGCGTCTCGATGCTCACCACCCGCCGCGACCGCCCGGCGGGCCTCACCCTCGTCCGGCTGACCCTGGACGGGCTGCGGACCCCGGTTTCGGTCACGGAACATCCGGCCTTCCGTGACCGGCCCGGAGCCGCCCACTGCGAGGAGTGCGGAGCCGCCCTCACGATCCACCCCACCGGCCGCCCGGTCCGCTACTGCGGCCCCACCTGCCGCCAGCGCGCCCGCCGCCGCCGCCTCGCGGACTACCCCAGGTAGGGAGTCGCCCGGTGCTCCAGGAAGTGCCGAAGCCGGAGCTGCTGAGTGTGGTGCATCGGTAGGTCGCCGATGTCATCGGGAGCGACGAACCGGAGGTCGGTCGACTCGTCGGAGATCCGAAGCTCCCCACCCGTGACACGCGCGGTGAAGCAGACGTTGAACTGCTGCCGCACCTCCCCGTCCGAGTAGGCGATCACATGCCGCGGATCGGTGTACATGCCGACGAGCCCAGTGACCTCCACATCGAGCCCGGTCTCCTCACGAACCTCCCTGACCGCCGCCCCCGGAAGCGACTCCCCAAGGTCCATCGCCCCACCCGGTAGCGCGTACAACCCGTTGTCGGTCCGCCGCTGAAGCAGAACGCGCCCCGCCTCATCCGTGACAACGGCGGAAGCCGCCACCACCAGCCGATTCGGCTCAGGCGCACCGGGGTCGTCGAAGAACTCGGTCCGTGCCATGTCTCAGCTCTCCTCGACTGGTCGCGCTGCGCTCCACGCCGCACCGAAGCTCGAAGCGCAGGTGTCGAACATCGCCCCCACATCTGCCCGTCGTACGTCCAGATTCACGGGCACGAGTCGAACGACCCGTTGAGCAAAGGGCCGTTGGCACGGCCACTATCGCTCGGGCAAACGATCAATGACGATCCATCAGGATCTCGTCAGGGGTTCCACGACCGACGGACCACCGAACTCCGAAGCGAGGGCGTCCATGACAACCTCGTCACAGACCTGCCCGAGCCAGTACCCCGCCTGCCGCAGGGCGCCGACGGTCCGGAACCCCGCCTTCTCGTACGCCCGGACAGCCGGCCGGTTCGGTGCCAGCACCTTGAGCCAGAGCATACGCAGATCGCTGATGTGGAACGCGTAGTCCAGCACGAGCCGGGTCGCCGCCGTCCCCAAGCCTCGTCCCCGCGCCTCCGGCGCCAGCATCACCACGTACTCGGCTGTGCGAACGGCGTGGTCCGGCAGCAGCGTGGCGACGCCGACCGGCACGGCGGCGTCGCCCGCCAGGTCGTAGACGGTGAACCGGATGTTGTCCCCCCGGAGTTGCGCCGCCATCCCCTCCACGCGGGCCTCCAGCGACTCCGGCTGCTGCCGCCCGTACCCCACGAGCAACGCCGGATCCTGCTCCCAGCGCCAGTACGTCTCGACGAGGTCGCCCCGGTACGGCCCGAGGCCACAGGCGGAGTCACGGATCCAGATGATCGGGTCGGTTTCGGTGGTGATGGTGGGCTCCAATGACGAGGACGGGGGTATAGGCGAGAGTCGAGGCTGGTTCGCCGACGGCTGTGCCGTCCTCAGTTTGCACCCAAGCGTGCATCCGCACCGGGTCGGCGGCGATGCCGTGGCACCACGCCACAGAGCGCCGTCGGGCGGCCAGCGAGAGGACGACAGCCGCCGATTCCTCAAGACAGGCCGTACGGCCCGGTGAGTACCATCCGGCCGCCCGGATCGCGTTGACGGTGACATGTACCTCCTCCGGGGTAGCCGGACGGAGTGCGGTTGACGCAGCGAGTTCTAAGGTGCGGACGATTCGCCTCGTCGCTGCCCGCCTGTTCCCGGCTGCCTTGACCGATGACACCGCGATGAGCGCGCTTGTGGCACCCAGGAGGCGTTGCGGGGAAACCGGGAGCGGACGAGTGGCGCCGGCGGCGTGTTCTGTGCTGCCCCAGCTTGACCGCGCGGAGTGGGCGGCGATCAGTTGCCAAGGAGAAGCCGTATCGGTAGGTACGAGGAGCCTGGCTGCCAGGAGCTGGGCGCAGAGGCCTTCGCCGAGCGGATACGACTGGCCGACGGGGGCAGCCTCGCGGAAGCGTTCGGCGGCCGCAGGGAGCAGACCTTGGACTCTGCCGGAGTGATAGTCGATGAGAACGAGGACGTGCCCGAAATCGGCAGCGCGCACGTGACCGGGCATGGTGACGAACCCCGGACGGCTATGCATGAGAGTCATCCCTCGTAGGGGTATGAGAAGCGATCCCCAAACCCGCCACGGGACTTGGGATCAGTACGGGTGTTCGGGTT